>NZ_JSYC01000028.1:0-44746 GCF_054823965.1 Gordonia sp. GN26
GACTCGAACTCACACTGGACGGGTTTTGAATCCGTTGCCTCTGCCAATTGGGCTACGGGGGCCGGTGCGCGGGTTGCCCCGTGCAGGAGCCAACTCTAGATGATCGGCCGACCGGCCCGGTAACCGGTACTCTTCTGTTTCGACTATGGCGTGGAGGAGGGGATGGTGACAGTGACAGACAGTGCGACCACTACGGCCGGGGAGAACACGAAGACACATCGTGTTCTGGTGGCCGAGGACGACTCGCTGATCCGGATGGATCTGATCGAGATGCTCCGTGAAGAGGGTTATGACGTCGTGGGCGAGGCCCCGAACGGGCAGGTCGCCGTCGAACTCACGGAGTCCCTGAACCCCGACCTCGTCATCATGGACATCAAGATGCCCGTCCGCGACGGGATCGACGCCGCGACGGAGATCGCGGAGAAGAGGCTCGCGCCGGTCGTCATGCTCACCGCGTTCAGTCAGCGGGACTTCATCGAGAAGGCCCGCGACGCCGGGGCGATGGCCTATCTGGTCAAGCCGTTCACCAAGGCCGACCTGGTGCCGGCCATCGAGGTGGCCGTCAGCCGGTACCACGAGCTCAAGCTGCTCGAGCGTGAGGTCGCGACGATGAACGAGCGGCTGGAGACCCGCAAGCTCGTCGAACGCGCCAAGGGCTTGCTCATGCAGAAACAGGGCCTCTCCGAACCCGAGGCGTTCAAGTGGGTTCAGCGTGCCGCGATGGACCGTCGGACCACGATGAAAGCCGTGGCCCAGGTGGTCGTGGAGACACTGGGAACAAACTGACAAAGAACAAGTTGATTTGACGCAATGCGTCTGCGCGCAAGCCAGTTTCACTGTCTTTACGCAGGGGCAACAAGATCGCGCTAGCTTTCTTCCAGCGAGGCGCGGTTCGATGCGTCGATCTCGATGCGCCGCTCTCGTCCGACAAGAGAATCGCAAGGAGAGCATTGATGTCCTTTCGCTTTTTGACGAGCGGGGCAGTGGTCATGACGGCGGCGGCAGCGCTCCTCGTCGCCGGCTGCAGCAGCTCTGACTCTGGTTCCGACGAAGGGTCCGGAGGGTCGGCCAGCGCGGCCGTAGAGTCCACTCCCGCACCTCCCGGTCAGGGCCTCGCACAGAAATTGGCCTGTAACCCGCCGAAGGCCACGCCGGGCCCCGAGAGCACCGCTCCGCTGAAGATCGGCACCCTGCTCCCCGAGACCGGCTCCCTCGCCTTCCTGGGGCCGCCCGAGGTCGCCGCCGTCAAACTGGCGGTCAAGGACATCAACGCCGCCGGCGGCGTGCTCGACCAGCCGGTCGAACTCGTCACCGGTGACTCCGGTGACACCACCACCGACACGGCGAACGCCACCGTCGACCGCGAGCTCAGCGCGGGCACCCAGGTGATCATCGGTGCGGCGTCGTCGTCGGTGTCGCTCAAGGTCATCGACAAGATCGCCAACGCGGGTGCGGTCATGTTCTCGCCGGCGAACACCTCCGACGAGTTCACCTGTTACCAGGACAAGGGTCAGTACTTCCGTACCGCTCCCGCCGATGTCCTGCAGGCACAGGCACTCTCGCAGATCATGGCCGAGGACGGCGTCCAGCGTGTGTCCATTCTCGCCCTCAACGACCCGTACGGAACCGGCCTGGCCGACAACACCGTTCGCGACCTCGAGGCCGCCGGTGTGCCCGCCGACCAGATCCAGAAGATCATCTACGACCCGAACGCCCAGTCGTTCAACGCCGAGGTCGACCAGGTGAAGAACTTCAACCCGGACGGTATCGCTCTCATCGGCTTCGAGGAGAGCGCCAAGATCCTCACCCGCATGCACGAGATCGGCATCGGCCCGAGCGACGGCAAGCTCGTCTACGGCGTCGACGGCAACATGGGTAACGCGCTGGGCGGGTCGGTGGGCTCGGGACTGCTCGAGGGCATGAAGGGCACGACGCCGCTGACACAGACCAGCGCCGACTTCCAGAAGGCGCTCAAGGAGGTCGACAGCAATCTCATCGACTTCAACTATGCCGGTGAGAGTTACGATGCGGCCGTCCTGAGTGCCCTTGCGGCCACTGCGGCCAAGTCCACCGACGGCCGGTCCATCGCCGCGAACATCATCGGCGTCACGAACGGCGACGAGGACTGCGACTCGTATCAGGCGTGCCTGGATGCGCTGAAGAGCGGCAAGACGATTGCCTACGTCGGCAAGACCGGCAACCTGGCGTTCAACGCCGCCGGTGAGCCCAGCGTCGGCTCGTACGGTGTCCTCGAGTTCGACGGGGACAACAAGCTGTTGACCCCGACCCGCAAGTACGTGTCGGTGGCCGCGCAGTAGTTCACCACCAAACCAGGGACCCTCGGCTCACGAGCCGAGGGTCCCTGCGTTTGCCTGCTCACGAAATCCGTTGCCGCACAGCGCCCCCGTGTGAGCGGGGACACAAACCGTGAGCGAAGACTATGCCTTCTTCTCCGAGCTGCCGGCCAGCGTGCCCAGGTAGAGCTCGATGATCTTGGGGTCTTTCGCCAGGTTGTTGCCGGTGTCGGTGTAGGCGTTGCGACCCTGGTCGAGAACGTAACCGCGGTCGCAGATCTGGAGGCAGCGGCGGGCGTTCTGCTCGACCATGATGATCGAGACGCCGGTTGCGTTGATCGCCTTGCAGCGGATGAACACCTCGTCCTGGAACATGGGGGACAGGCCCGCCGACGGCTCGTCGAGCAGCAGCACCGCCGGGTCCATCATCAGCGCCCGGCCCATCGCGACCATCTGACGTTCACCGCCGGACAGCGCGCCCGCCTTGATCTTCCGGCGCTCCGACAGGAGCGGGAACAGCTCGGAGACGAACTCGAATCGTTTCGCGAACGTCTTCGGGCGCAGGTACACGCCCATCTCGAGATTTTCCTCGATCGTCAACGCGGGGAACACATTCTGTGTCTGCGGAACGTATCCGACGCCCTTGTCGACGAGAACATGTGCCTTGGCCGAAGTGATGTCGTCACCGCGCAGGGTGACCGAACCCTCGCGAACCGGGATCAGCCCGAACAGGGTCTTGAGCAGCGTCGACTTACCGGCGCCGTTCGGTCCGATGATGCCCACGATCTCCCCGTCGTTCAGGAAGAAGTTGCACTCCTCGAGGATGTTGATCCCGGGAAGGTAGCCGGCGGTGATGTCGTCGGCCCGCATCAACGCGTTCGTGGCGAGCTTTCGGTGCTCGTCCGGCGTGGCCGCGAGCTGAGCGGGGGTCAGCGACCCGCCGTTCGATGCCAAGCTCATCACTCGGCCTCCTTCTTGTCGGTGTCGACCTGTCCCGGGGTGGCCCTGCCCGGATCGACGGGCGGTAGCTCGACCGGCTCCGAGAGGTCGCCGCCTTCTTCCAGGGTGGCCTCGATGGCTGCCTCGACCTGTTCGGCGAGTATCGCCGTCGCACCGACGGGCTGACCCTGGTCGTCGAATTCGAGCGCCTGATCATGGTGTCCGCCGAGATAGGCGTCGACGACGGCCTCGTTGTCGCCCAGACGATCCGGCAGGGATTCCGCGATGATCTGGCCCTGGGCCATCACCACCACCCAGTCACTGATGTCGCGGATCACGTCCATGTCGTGTTCGACGAACACCACCGTCACACCCTCGTCGCGCAGGGACTTGATGTGTTCGAGCAGGCTCTGCGTGAGGGCCGGGTTCACACCTGCCATCGGCTCGTCGAGCATCACGATCTCGGGGTCGGTCATCAGCGCGCGTGCCATCTCGAGCAGCTTGCGCTGACCACCGGACAGCGAGCCGGCGAAGTCGTCCGCCTTCGCGTCGAGCTTGAAACGCCGCAGCAGTTCGTGTGCGCGCTCGGTGATCTCGGCTTCCTGTTTGCGCCAGGTCCACGGTGCGAGGGCGGAGAGGAAGTGTTCGCCGCGCTGGCCGGTGGCACCGAGCTTGACGTTGTCGAGCACGGACAGCTTCGACAGTGCCTTGGTCAGCTGGAAGGTGCGGACCATGCCGCGACGCGCGACCTGATGCGGGACCATCCGGCCGAGGGATTCGCCGTTGAGCGACCACGTTCCGGAATCGGGCTTGTCGAAACCGGTGATCAGGTTGAAGAACGTGGTCTTCCCGGCTCCGTTGGGACCGATGAGCCCGGTGATCGCGCCACGCTGCACCTCGAGGTGGTCCACCTGGACTGCCTTGATGCCGCCGAAGGTGCGGGAGATGTTGTCCACCACGATGATCGGATCGGGTTTCGGTGATCCGGGTTCGGGTGACACCTCCGCGAACAGTCGCGAGCGCTCGGGTGCCGACAGGGTGGTCAGATCGCGACGCGTGGCCCGCGTACCGGCGATGTCGGGGTCGGTGTCGGTGTCGGTGTCGTCGACGACGATCCCGGTGTCGTTCAACGGCGTCGAGGACTCGTCGCCGGGTGCTGAATGGCGTCCGTCATCAGGCATCGAGCTGCACCTCCCTCTTGTTGCCGAGGAGCCCCTGTGGTCGGAACACCATCATCAGGATGATCGCCAGACCCAGCAGCACGTAGCGGATCGCGCCGACCTGCTGTGCCGAGAGGTCCAGGATGGGGTTGTCGCCGGCCGTGGCCTGGCGCAACAACGCGTCGGGGATGGCCAGCAGGAACCAGAACAGCATCGCGCCCACGACCGGTCCGAAGACCGTCGCCGCGCCACCGAGGATCAGTGCGCCGTAGGCGAAGAAGGTCTGGGCGGTGGAGTAGAAGTCCGGGTTGATCGACTGCGTCGCGAGTGCGTTGAACACGCCCGCGAGGCCACCGATACAACCGCCCAGGATGAGCGCCTGCATCTTGAAGAAATAGGCGTTCTTGCCGAGCGATCGGGCCGCGTCCTCGTCCTCGCGGACCGCCTTGAGCACGCGACCCCACGGGCTGTGCACGAGCAGATAGACCATGAGGCACAGGAGCAGGACGACGGACCAGCCCACCACCATCGACCACAGGTCGCCGCCGAGGAATTTGACCCCGAAGAACGAGTACTGCTTGCCGTTGTCGAACGGGCTGATCGAGAAGAAGCCGCTGGCGTAGCCGTAGATCCCGTTGGTGGAGTGGGTGAAATCGTCCGACGACGTCGACCGGAACACCAGTCGCAGGATCTCCGACGCGGCGATGGTGACGATCGCCAGATAGTCCGCGCGGAGACGAAGTGTCGGAATTCCGAGGACCACCGCGAGCATGCCCGCGGCGGCGATACCCACGATGGCGCCGAGCCAGAGGGGCTGGTCGTAGTTGACGGCCATGATGCCCACGCCGTATCCGCCGAGGAGGGCGAAGGCGATCTGCCCGAAGTTGAGCAGTCCGGCATAGCCGAAGTGCAGGTTGAGTCCGATGGCCAGTAGGGCGTAGAAGATCGCCGACGGGCCGATGAGCTGTGCGAACGCAATCTGTAGCGCTGAGATGATGTCCATGGGTCAGCCGATCCTCGCTCGCGATCCGAGAATGCCCTGGGGCCGGATGGTCAGGATGATGATCAGGATCAACAGGCCGCCGATGTACTTCAGGTCGGGGCTGAGGATGTAGGTCGACAACTGCACCAGCAATCCGACGATGAGGCAGCCGAGCAACGCGCCGTAGGCCGTGCCGAGTCCGCCGAGCGTGATGCCCGCGAACATCAGCAGCAGGAGCTTGAATCCCATCTCCCACTGGACGCGGCCGCCGAGCTCGGAGAGCGCGAACATCACGCCGCCGAGTGTCGCCAGGCCGCCGGCCAGCGCCCACACGAACAGGATGACCCGGTCGACGTCGATACCCGACGACTCGGCCAGGTCCTTGTTGTCGGCGACGGCGCGCATGGCCTTGCCGATCCTGGTGCGCTGCAACAACAGAGCGACGCCGAGGAGCACGACGATGCAGATGACGATGCAGGCGAGATTCACCGGCGTGATCGCGAACGGGCCCGAGCCGATCTGCGTCTGAGCCTGGTAGTCCTTGAACGGTTCGGACCGGTCCGAGAAGAAGATCAGGATCAGATACCGCATCACCAGGGCGAGGCCGATCGACACGACGAGCATGGCGATCAGCCCCGTTCGTCGTCGTCTCAGCGGTCTCCAGAGGCCGAGTTCGTTGAGGATGCCGATGCCGACGCCGACGATGACGGCGAGGATCGTCGCCGGGATCAGTTGCAGCCCGACCTTCACGTTGAACACCCACGCAACCACCGCGCCCAGGGTCACCAGCTCGCCGTGCGAGAAGTTGGTCAGGCCTGTTGTCCCGAAGATCAGGCTGAGGCCGACACCGGTGATGGCGATGATGAGACCGAAGCGGATGCCGTCGATGGCCAGACGGGTGAGTTCGGCGACCGCCGAGACCTCCGTTCCGGTCCGCACCTCACCGAACGAGAAGATGACCGGGCGTGCCGTCCCGCCGCTGACATCGACCGGCAGTTCGGACTTCTGGACCTCGACATCGTCTGGGAGAGAGTCGGTGTCGACGACGACGGTGTATTTCCCGGGCGGCACCATGATCGACCACGCGCCGGTCGCCGACGACGTTGCCGTCCCGACGACGCTGCCCGACGCGTCCTTGGCCTCGAGCTTCACCCCCTCGACCTTCTCGGTGCCGTTCCGCAGGACACCGAACACCCGGACCTCGTCGGGTGCGGCGTCGGCGGACGGGGTGCCGAAGAGTCCGCACAGCATCGACGCCGCGATGAAGAGCAGGACGGACAGGGCGGTGCGCCGCGTCGACGCCGGTGTGCGACGCCGGGATGGCGGGCGGCTGGACGGTGATCGGGTCTGGCGGGCGGGCTGACACTCGGGGCGATGCGCGTGAATCCGTTCGGAGTGGTCGTCGGACACGAGTGCGGCCTGCCGGTCAGGCTCTGTCATCGAGGGTGGTACCTCCTTGTGGAGCTGTTCGCCAGTGACATCCATCGGCACATGACCGGAGCCGACCAGTGCGCGGCCGGTCACCCTGCGGGACATTAGCCGCAGCGTCGTCGCAACGTGACGACAACGACGTTTCCCGGAAGTTACATCTGCTGCGGCGCAGAGAGAGTTCCGTGGACGGGTTTCGGTGGCGGCGTGCCCGTCGGTCCGTACGCTGGTCGGATGGTGCCGGTGACCGTCACGCAGACGAAAGATGTCGAACTCGCCAGTGCGTTGCTCGCGCAGGCGTTCGCCGACGACCCGGTGACGGTCTGGATGGACCCGGACACCTCTCGGCACCGCGCGGTGTTCCGGACGCTGCTCGTCCACACCCACGGGAAGGGGTCGACGATCGACCTCGCGATGCGCGACGGGCAACCGGTCGGTGTGGCCGCCTGGGATCCGCCCGGGCACAAGATCTCGACGCGGGCCCAGCTCGTGTCGTCCTGGGAGTTCCTGCGGACCCTCGGTCCGCGGATCGGCCGCGGGATCAAGCTCGAGACCGAGTTCGCCAAGCACCGGCCGAAGGAACCGCACTGGTACCTGGGCCAGATCGGCGCGCCGATCCAGGGGGCCGGCATCGGCACGGCGCTGCTGCAGCACCGGCTCGAGCAGATCGACGGCCCGGCCTACCTCGAGAGCTCCAACGCGCTCAACGTCCCGCTGTACGAGCGGTTCGGCTTCCAGGTCACCGAGGAGTTCGAACTTCCGCTCGACGGACCCAGGGTCTGGGCGATGTACCGGCCGATGTGACACCTGGCCGCCCCTCATCCGACCGGCCCTTCCGGTCGTCCCAGGCGGGGCGGGTCCGAGTGTCGGGACGGATCACTAGACTCAGCGACTGTGAGTCCAGCGCAGAGTTCCTCGGCAGCTACCCGTACCGGCAGCAAGGGCAAGACCAAGCAACCGGTCCTCATGCTCCTCGACGGGCATTCCCTGGCCTACCGGGCGTTCTTCGCGCTTCCCGCCGAGAACTTCAAGACGGCCACCGGGCAGACCACCAACGCGGTCTACGGCTTCACCTCGATGCTCATCAACCTGCTGCGCGACGAGGAACCCACGCACATCGCGGCCGCCTTCGACGTCTCGCGGAAGACGTTCCGCTCGGAGATGTTCCCGGAGTACAAGGCGCAGCGCTCCAAGTCGCCCGACGAGTTCAACGGACAGGTCGACCTCACCAAGGAGGTCCTCGACGCGCTGGGCGTCACGGTCATGGCGATCGAGGGCTTCGAGGCCGACGACATCATCGCGACCCTCGCGACCCAGGCTCGCGAACAGGGCTTCAAGGTCCTGATCGTCACCGGCGACCGCGACTCGCTGCAGTTGGTCGATCCGTCGACCACCGTGCTCTACCCGCGCAAGGGTGTCTCGGACCTCACCCGCTTCACCCCTGAAGAGGTGGAGAAGAAGTACGGCCTCACCCCCACCCAGTACCCCGACTACGCGGCCCTGCGCGGCGACCCCAGCGACAACCTGCCCGGCATCCCGGGTGTGGGGGAGAAGACCGCGTCGAAGTGGATTCGCGAGTACGGATCGCTGGCCTCGCTCGTCGATCACGTCGACGAGGTGAAGGGCAAGGTCGGAGATGCGCTGCGCGCGAATCTGGCCTCGGTGCAGACCAACCGTCAGCTCACCGAACTCATCCGCGACATGCAGCTTCCCGCAGGACCCGAAGACCTCGCGATGGTCGGCTGGGATCGCGACCGTATCCACCAGCTCTTCGACGACCTCGAGTTCCGTGTCCTGCGCGACCGCCTGTTCTCGACCCTGAGCTCGGTCGAGCCGGAGGCCGAGGCGGGGTTCGATCTCGACGGTTCGGTCCTCGGCGCCGGCGAGGTCGCGGGATGGCTCGACGAACACGCCCGGACCGGCCGGACCGGTCTCGCGGTGACCGCGCCGCACGTCGTCGTGGGGTCCGACCCGACCGGGCTGGCGATCGCGGCGGCCGACGCCTCGTCAGCGTATGTCGACGTGACCACCCTGACGCCGGAAGACGATGCGGCGCTGGCCAACTGGCTCGCCGACCCGCAGGCGCTCAAGGCTGTTCACGAGGCCAAGTGGGCGGTGCACGCGCTGCGTTCGCGCGGGTGGAAGCTCGACGGCGTCACCAGCGACACCTCGTTGGCGGCATACCTCGTCCGCCCCGGGCAGCGGACCTTCAACCTCGATGACCTCGCCCTGCGATACCTGCGCCGTGAGCTGCGCGCCGACACCGGTGCGGGCGACGGCCAGATGTCGCTGCTCGACGACGACACCGAGGGCAAGGTCGCCGAACAGCACATGCTCGAGGCGCGCGCGGTGCAGGAGCTCGCCGACACCCTCGACACCGAACTCGACCGCATCGACTCCAAGCCGTTGCTCACCGAGATGGAGTTGCCGCTGTCGTTCGTGCTCGCCGACCTCGAGGCCGCCGGCATCGCCGTCGACGTCGACCACTTCAACGCGCTGGCACAGATGTTCAACGACCGCATCCGTGCGGCCGCCGAGTCCGCCTACGAGGTCATCGGCGAACAGATCAACCTCGGTTCGCCGAAGCAGCTGCAGACCGTGCTCTTCGACAAGCTCGACATGCCGAAGACCAAGAAGACCAAGACCGGTTACACCACCGACGCCGACGCGCTGCAGTCGTTGTACGAGAAGACCCAACATCCTTTCCTCGCACACCTTCTCGAGCATCGCGACGCCACGCGGTTGAAGGTCACCGTCGACGGTCTGCTGAAGTCGGTTGCCGACGACGGTCGCATCCACACGACCTTCAACCAGACCATCGCCGCCACCGGGCGCCTGTCGTCGACGGAGCCGAACCTGCAGAACATCCCGGTCCGCACCGAGGCCGGACGAGAGATCCGCCGCGGCTTCGTCGTGGGGACGGACCAGGCGTCGGGCGTGAACTACGACTGCCTGATGACCGCCGACTACAGCCAGATCGAGATGCGGATCATGGCGCACCTGTCGGAGGACGAAGGTCTGATCGAGGCCTTCAACACCGGCGAGGACCTGCACAACTTCGTCGGATCGCGTGCCTTCGGTGTGCCGATCGACGAGGTGACCACCGAGATGCGTCACCGCGTGAAGGCGATGTCGTACGGACTCGCCTACGGCCTCAGTGCTTTCGGGCTCGCAGCCCAGCTGAAGATCAGCCGCGACGAGGCCAAGGACCAGATGGAGGCGTACTTCGCGCGCTTCGGTGGTGTGCGTGACTACCTGCACGACGTGGTCGCCGAAGCCCGGCGCAACGAGTACACCGCGACCCTGTTCGGCCGCCGGCGTTACCTGCCCGATCTGAACAGCGACAACTGGCAACGACGCCAGTCCGCGGAGCGGATGGCGCTCAACGCACCCATCCAGGGCACCGCTGCCGACATCATCAAGGTCGCGATGATCAACGTGCACAAGCGTTTCCTCGCCGAGAAGCTGACGTCGAGGGTGCTGCTGCAGGTCCACGACGAACTCGTGGTCGAGGTGGCGGCCGGAGAGCGCGACGCGGTCGAGGCCGCGGTGCGCGAGGAGATGGGCAACGCCATCACGCTGTCGGTTCCGCTCGAGGTGTCGGTCGGGTTCGGTCGGTCCTGGGACGACGCGGCCCACTGATGGTCTCCTCGCCCAGGCGGGTCGGCGTTCTCACCGGCGACGGCATCGGGCCGGAGATCGTGCCCGCCGCCATCTCGGTCGCCGACGCGGCTGCCGCGGCGGAGGATTTCCGGATCGACTGGGACGAACTCCCGTTCGGCGCCACCGCCATCGCCTCTCACGGTGACCCGGTTCCCGAGGCGACGCTGTCGGCACTCGACGATCTGGGACTCTGGATCGTCGGACCGCACGATTCGGCGTCGTATCCGCCCGAGCACAGCAGTCGCACGCCGGGTGCGGTCCTCCGTAACCGGTACGGGCTCTTCGCGAATCTCCGTCCTGCCAAGGCGTTTTCGGGGGTGCCGGCCACCGCGCCCGACATCGATGTGCTGATCGTCCGGGAGAATTCCGAGGGCCTGTACGCCGACCGCAACATGGCCGTCGGGAGCGGTGAGTTCATGCCGACCCCCGACGTCGCGTTGGCCGTGGGGCTCGTGACCCGCGCGGCGAGTGAGCGCATCGCGCGGGTCGCCTTCGAAGCCGCACGCGACCGCGCGGCGTCGGGGAGCCCGGCTCGGGTGACCATCGTGCACAAGGTGAACGTGCTGCGCCTGACGACCGGGCTGTTCCGCGACGCATGCCGGGAGATCGGCGAGGAGTTCCCCGACGTCGAGATCACCGAACAACACGTCGACGCCATGGCTGCGCTGCTCGTGCGCCGGCCCGCCGACTTCGACGTCGTCGTCACCGAGAACCTCTTCGGCGACATCCTGTCGGACCTGGCGGGCGAGCTCGCCGGCTCGCTCGGCATCGCCGGTTCGGTCAACTGCTCGACGACCCAGGTGATGGCACAGGCGACGCACGGTGCCGCTCCCGACATCGCGGGACGCGGTGTCGCGAACCCGGTCGCCATGATCGCGTCGGTGTCGATGGGGTTCCGGCGGTTCGGGCTGATGACCGACGACCCGGCCCTCGTCGCGGCGGCCGATCGGATCGATTCCGCTGTCGCCGACACCCTCGCGGCCTCGATTGCGACCGCTGACCTGGGCGGGACGGCATCGACCAGCGAGTTCGCCGACGAGGTGGCGCGGCGGACCCGTGTCGCCTGACGCGCGCGAAGACATGCGTGAACCCCCGGTAGCCAGCCGCCGAGGCCGGTGCAAACTACAGTGAGTTGGTCTGATCAGGTGATCTGTACGTCATCGAAGGGATGTGTTGTGGAACGGGCCTCGACGCGGGTCGACCAGCGCTGTGTCCGGTCGCGCGTGGCCCAACTGCTCGCCGTGTTCCTCACGTTCGCGGTCGTTCTCACCGGATGCGTGAACAACGAGGAGCGGGAACGCGCCAACCAGGTCACACCGATCAACGTCGACGTGGAGAAGGTGCCGGCGATCGCGGCGCTCGTCCCACCCGAGATCGCGCGCACCGGACGTCTGGTGGTCGGCGTCAACGTGCCCTACCAGCCCAATGAGTTCAAGGGGCCGGACGGCAAGATCATCGGCTATGACGTCGACCTCATGAACGCCGTCGGCAAGGTGCTCAACCTGCAACCGGTGTACAAGGAATCGCAGTTCGACACCATCATCCCGTCGGTCCAGGCCGGGACCTACCAGGTGGGGATGTCGTCGTTCACCGACACTCTCGAGCGGGAGAAGCAGGTCGACTTCGTGACCTACTACAGCGCAGGTGTGCAGTGGGCGCAGTCCGCGGACTCCGACGAGACCATCGACCCGGCGAATGCGTGCGGCCGGCGGGTCGCCGTGCAGACCACGACCTACGAGGACACCGACGAGATCCCGGCCAAGAGCGCGGAATGCGTAGCGAAGGGTCTCCGGCCGATCGACAAGGTGAAGTTCGACAGCCAGGACGAGGCGGTCAACGCCCTGATCCTCGGCCGGGTCGAGGCGATGTCGGCCGACTCGCCGGTCACCGCCTACGCCATCAAACGCACCAACGGAAAACTGAAGGCGGCCGGTGAACTGTTCGATTCGGCGCCGTACGGATGGGCGGTGCGCAAGGGCTCACCGCTGGGACCCGCGATGCAGAAGGCAGTCCAATACCTGATG
The DNA here is from genome assembly GCF_054823965.1 of Gordonia sp. GN26. Taxonomy (NCBI): domain Bacteria; kingdom Bacillati; phylum Actinomycetota; class Actinomycetes; order Mycobacteriales; family Gordoniaceae; genus Gordonia; species Gordonia sp. GN26. The sequence goes on from NZ_JSYC01000028.1 coordinate 12,491, forward strand.
GACAACGGACAGTACGAAGAGATCGCGGCCAACTGGGGCCTGCAGGAGGGCATGATCGATGCTTCCGTCATCAACGGGGCGGTGAGTTGAGATGACCTCACCGCAGACCGACACCACCACGGCCGGCGAGCCCGAACCGATCAAGGCGGTACCGCTCCGCAGACCGGGGCAGTGGATCGCCGCCGTCATCATCCTCGTGTTGGCAGGGCTCTTCGTCTACGGAGCCGCCACCAACAAGGCCTACGCGTGGGGCACCTACGCCCAGTACATGTTCGACCAGCGCGTGCTGTCCGGCGTCGGATACACCCTGGCCCTCACAGTGCTGGCGATGACCATCGCGATCGTCCTCGGCGTCGCGCTCGCGATCATGCGACTCTCGCCGAACCCGGTGCTGCGCGGCACCGCCTGGGTGTACCTGTGGATCTTCCGCGGGACCCCCGTCTACGTGCAGCTCGTCTTCTGGGGACTGTTCCCCGCGATCTACAAGCAGATCGACGTCGGCATCCCCTTCGTCCACCAGTTCGCGTCCTTCGACATCCAGACGCTCAACGCCGCTTTCCTGTTCGCGGTCATCGGCCTCGCCCTGAACGAGGCCGCCTACATGGCCGAGATCGTGCGCGCAGGCGTCTCATCGGTCGGTGAGGGACAGTCCGAGGCGTCGATCGCTCTGGGCATGTCGTGGGCGCAGACCATGCGTCGCACCGTGTTGCCGCAGGCGATGCGGGTGATCATCCCGCCCACCGGCAACGAGCTGATCTCGATGCTCAAGACGACCAGCCTCGTGGCGGCGGTTCCGCTGACCCTCGACCTCTACGGGCGCGTGCGTGACATCTCCGGCGTCAACTTCGAGCCGATCCCGCTGCTGCTCGTCGCCTCCACGTGGTACCTCGTCGTCACCAGCATCCTGATGGTCGGTCAGTACTACGTGGAGCGCTATTACTCGCGGGGCGCCACCCGCGCGCTCACCGCACGCCAGCTCAAGGCGATGGCCGATGGGCAGACCGCTGCCACCGGCGACATCGCGGACGGGCCGGGAGCCGGCCGCACGACCGGGGGAGAGAACGCATGAGTTCCGCCGAGACACCGATGGTCCTCGCCGACCGGGTGTGCAAGCGCTTCGGCTCGGTCCAGGTCCTCAAGGGGATCTCGCTGGAGGTCGCCCGAGGCGAGGTGACGTGTCTGATCGGGCCCTCCGGCTCGGGTAAGTCGACGTTCCTCCGGTGCGTCAACCATCTCGACGTCGTCAACGCCGGCCGCCTCTATGTCGACGGCGACCTCATCGGCTACCGCGAACGCAACGGCAAGCTCTACGAGCTGAGCGCCAAAGACGCTGCCGCGCAGCGTCGCGACATCGGGATGGTGTTCCAGCACTTCAATCTGTTTCCGCATCGGACGGCTCTTGAGAACGTGATCGAGGCACCGATCCAGGTGAAGAGGGAGCCGCGGTCCGCGGCGATCGAACGCGCCGAGTACCTGCTGGAGCGGGTCGGTCTGTCCGACCGTGCCGACGCCTACCCGGCGCAGCTGTCGGGCGGTCAGCAGCAGCGCGTCGCGATCGCCCGCGCTCTCGCGATGGAACCCAAGCTCATGCTCTTCGACGAGCCGACCTCGGCACTCGACCCCGAACTCGTCGGCGACGTCCTCAAGGTGATGCGTGAACTCGCCGCGTCGGGCATGACCATGATGGTGGTGACCCACGAGATGGGCTTTGCGCGAGAGGTCGCCGACCAGCTGGTCTTCATGGACGGCGGCGTCGTCGTGGAGAAGGGCGACCCGCGCGAACTCCTCGCCAACCCGCAGGAGGAGCGGACGCGGGAGTTCCTGTCGAAGTTGCTCTGAGACTCGAATTGCCCTCAAGACGCGGGGCGTACCCGCGGCTGTTCGGGCTTGTGGCTGCAGAAGATCGCGGTGCCGGGGAAGTAGCGTCCGCGGAACGGGCTCCACTGGCCCCATTCGCGGTCGTGATCGTCGGGCCACTCGGGTTCGATGATGTCGTCGAGGATGAACCCGGCGGCACGTAGTTCGCGGACGCGGTCGCCGATGGTCCGATGGTGTTCGACGTAGGTGATCTGCCCGTTCGGGTCGGTCTCGGTGTACGGCGTGCGGTTGAAGTAGGGGATTCGAACGGTCAGCCCTTCGGGGCCCGGGTCGTCGAGGAACATCCAGCGCATCGGATGGTTGACGGCGAAAACCCAACGGCCGCCGGGCTTCAGGACTCGTGCGACCTCGGCCATGACGCCGGCGGAGTCGGCGACGAACGGGATGGCGCCGAAGGCGGAGCAGACGGTGTCGAAGGACTCGTCGGCGAAGGGCAGGGTCTCGGCGGTCGCCTGGATCAGCGGCACGCGCACCTCGTCGGCGTCCATGGCATCGAGACCGATCCCGAGCATGCGCCGAGACAGGTCCACGCCCACGGCATGGGCGCCGTGAGCGGCGAGCCACCGGGCGCACGGCGCTGAGCCGCAACCGATCTCGAGGATCGTGCGGCCCTCGATCTCGCCGAGGAGTCCGGCCTCGGACTCGCGGACGCCCTCCGGGCACCAGACGAAGTCGCCGCCACCGGTGTACGTGCCGAGGAAGGCGCCGTGCTCGTCGTGGTAGTTCTCCGCGTCGTGGTCCCACCACCAACGGCTTGCTCGGTCACTCGTCGCGGAGTCGACGTCGCCCAGGACGCGCGGGGGCCGCACGGAGGTCTCCTGCTCGGTGGTGCTCTCGCGGTCGTCGTCGGTGGACATGCAGCGATGATATTGCTCGGGGTCGGTCGACGAGCCAACCGGTGCCGGGAGCGGAGTGAGCGGGCCGAGGTCTACCCGGTGCCGGGAGCGGAGCGAGCGGGCCGAATCTCAACCGGCGCCGGGAGCGGAGCGAGCGGGCCGAGGACTACCCGGTGCGGAGTTCGTAGAACCGGAAGAAGGCGAAATCCTCGATCGGCAGTACCTCGACGCTCCGGAAACCGGCCTGTTCGGCGTAGGACCGCAGGGTAGCGGGTCGCATCACGGTGCCGGTGGCGACCGACGGTGGTGAACTCATCGAGTCGGGTAGGCAGACGAACAGCGAGAACCCGTACATGAGTTTGTCGAGTTCGTCTGCGGGACCGGAGAATTCGTCGGACACTGCTTCGTCCATGGCGATCATCGGTGCCCCGGATGCGAGAGCCTGCCGCGCCGCGGTGAGAACCTCGACGGGCCGGGGCATGTCGTGAAGGCATTCGAAGGCGAAGGCGGCGTGGAACGGGCCGTGCCGAGCGGCTTCCTCTCCGCCGGCGATCTCGAAGTGCACCCGCTCGGCGAGCCCGGCGGCCTCGGCGTTCCGCCGTGCCATCTGCACGGAATCGGCGTCGATGTCGAGTCCGAGGAGCCTGGCGTCGGGGTAGGCATGGGCGAGTGCGATCGTCGAGTATCCGGCGCCGAACCCGATGTCGAGGATCTGGGCACCCGGGCGGGACAGCAGTTCGTGAAGGTGGGGCACACCGGTGAGAGCGGGTGCGAGTCGGGACTCGAACCACGGCCTGTTGAGGGCGGCCTGCGATTCGCGTGCGTCGGTTCCGAACTGTTCCCAACTGACACCTCCGCCGGTGCGGTAGGCGTCGAGCAGTTCCGGCAATCGACCGAACGACGCGGCGAACATTCGCGGTAGTGCACCGAGATAGTTCAGGCTGGAGGTATCGGTGAGGACTTCGGCGACGCCGGGGGAGATGTCGAATGTCGTTGCGGTCCCGGACAGGTCGGCGTCGAGGATGCCGTAGGCGGCCTGCATCTCGAGCCATTCGCGGGCGAATCGTGCATCGGTGGCGGTCCGGGTGGCGAGGTCATCAGCGGTCAGCGGGCCGTGATCGGCGAGACACTGGTACCAGCCGAGGCGCTCCCCGAGGTAGACGCTCATCGTCTCCGCCGTTGCCAGGGTGGAGTGGAGGAATCGCTCGGCGAATTCGTCGGCGGTCGGTGCCGCGGAGACGACTCCGATGTGGTCTGCGCTCGTACTGTCCGCGCCCTGCCCGGACGGTGTGGTGCTGTCAGGGGTGATCGTCATGGTGGAACGATGTCAGCGTCGGCTCACGGGCCGGTCACGGAGCGGTTTCGACTCGGGGCCCATCCCCGCAGGTCAGCAGGCTCGGCCGGCGACGACGTGCTCGGTTGCGGCGTCGGGATCCCAGCGGCGCAGCGCGGTGAAGGTGCAGACCCGGTCGGGTTCACCCAGTGGTTCGAGCGTGGCGAGTGCCTCGCCGACCTGGTGGTAGGTGAGGCGGCGGCCCAGGGTGATGTGCGGGGTCCATCCGCCCGGCTCGACATGCGCGAAGGTGCTCGGGTTCTCGATGCCGGCCGCGGCGTCGTCGGGGTGAATCGTGTGACCGCGAACCGTGCGTGCCACCTGGGCGTGGAGCGACAGCAGTTCGGTGCTGGGGACGACGAGCAGCGCCAGGGTGTGGCGGGAGCCGTGACCGAACACGACGGGTGCCCCGATGATGCACCGCAACGGTAGGCGCTGGGCGGCGGGACCGAGAGCGGCGTCGGCGGCGGAGGTGATGTGGCGTGCCGCCAGGAGGGTGACGTGCGGACGGTTGGTGTCCGATCGCACGCGCTGCGCACTGGGAAGGCCTCCGTCGGCGAGCGCTGACCAGCGGCGCCGCACCCAGGCGTCGGTGTCGTCGTCGGGTAACAACTCGATCGAATGTGCCACGGATGTAGTCAACCAGAGCACCCGTACAGCGCCCCGCGGTTCGGTTCACGATCACCGGCAGGTGAGCGACGTGTCTGCTTTCCGCATGTCCCAGGGCTCTCGGCACTCGCTGCGTTTACCCAGGTCAGAGCTGACAGCAACTTCCCAGTTTCACCGCACCGTTTCCGAAGGTTCATCTGATGAAGTGGACGAGTCCTCCGAACGGGGTGATCTGCGGCCGCTGAGCATGTGGCCGCCGAGGAAGGAGAAGTGTGGGAATCACGAGCTGGTTCAAGCGGACCGGCGGTGACGAATCATCGACCGACGAGGACCCGCCCACACCTGTACGCGCGTCCGGCTTCCAGGAGACCGCCAGCAGACTCCACGCCTTCAATCGCTACGAGATCAAGTACTTCGTCGACGAGATGCGCGTGCCCGAACTGCGTCGAGAGTTGGCTGCGCGCATGGACTCCGATCCGCACTCTCCGGTGGGCGGATATCCGGTCACGTCGCTGTACTACGACACTCCGGATCTGCGCTTCTACTGGGAGAAGATCGAAGGGCTCAAGTTCCGGCGGAAGTTGCGGATGCGGCTGTACGGCGATCCCGCGGCGTGCACCGAGGAGACCCCGGTGCAGATCGAGATCAAGCAGCGGGTCAATCGCGTCACACAGAAACGACGGACCGCCATGCCCTACGGCATCGCGCGGAGCTGGCTCGACGACCGGCAGACGATCGACTGCGACGACTCGCAGAGGCCGTTCGTCGAAGAGGTCACCACACTGATCGGAAACCTCGACCTCCGGCCGACCGTCACCACCGGCTATCTACGCGAGGCATTCGTGGGTCGCGACGCCGATCTCGGACTCCGGGTGACCATCGATCACAAGGTGCACGGCCGTGACCGCGACTTCTACTTCGGTTCGAAAGCCCGGAACCGCTTCACGATCCCGCCGCGCCTGGCGATCGTCGAACTCAAGGCCAACGAACGGGTGCCGTACTGGGCCACCGACCTGACCGCCCGGATGGACATGTCGGTGATCCGGGTCTCCAAGTACTGCCAGTCGATCCAGGCTTTCGGATTGGCGCCGAGGTCGATCGTCGGTGCACCGGAACTGATCATCCCGCCGGGCGAGCACGACCGGGTGCCCGACGACCTCTTCAGCACGCTCTAGATAAATCTGAAAGCAGACAATGAACTTCGAGATCCAAGACCTCAGTGGCACATTCACCACCTTCGACATCATCGTGTCCCTGTCGCTGTCCTTCGTGCTGTCGGCGATCATCGGCTGGGTCTACCGGCTGACCCACAAGAACGTCTCCTACAGCCAGTCCTATGTCCAGACCTTGGTGATCGTCGGCATGGTGGTGTCGCTGATCATGCTCGTGGTCGGATCGAACATCGCCCGGGCGTTCGCGCTCGTCGGCGCGTTGTCGGTGGTGCGATTCCGCAACGCCATCAAGGAGACACGCGACGTCGGCTTCATCTTCCTGGTCATGGCGATCGGTATGACCACCGGTACCCGCTTCTATGTCCTGGCGATCGCGGCCACCGTCGCGATCTGCCTGGTGATGGTGCTGATGAGCAAGTTCAACTGGTTCAAGCTCGACGTCCAGCGTCAGGTCGTCAAGGTCCAGGTTCCGCCGGAGCCCGAGTACACCGCCCGCGTCGAGGACGTGTTGATCGACAAGTGCAAGGAATTCGAGCTCGTGTCCACCGAATCCGTTCGCTCCGGGGCCTTGTCGGAGCTGTACTACACGGCCCAGCTGAAGAAGGGCACCAAGCCGGGTGAGCTGATCTCCGCGCTGAGCGCGGTCAACACCGGACAGCGCGTCACCGTGCTGACCGGCTACGACCAGACGGACATCTAGAACCGATGTCCGACAGTCCCGACGGCCGTACTCCCGCGGCTCCCGCGGAAACCGCTCGTCTGACACCCCCGCGTGCGCGCTTACGGCACCGCATCCCACGGTCGCTCCGCCAGCACTGGAAGTGGCCGGTGGCGTTCGTCGTCTTCGTCCTCGTGATGGCAACGGTGTTCGGCGGGTGGAAGATCCGGCCGTTCATCACCGGGGACGCGGATGTCATCGCCTCGGAGATCACGACGAACGTCGCCGGGACCGTCGACCTGTTCGATCCGTCGGTCTCCCACGAGCTGACCATCGACATGACCGATGCGGAGTACCGGTCGATGCTGTCGTCGTTCGAGAAGGACGGCAGCAAGGACTGGGTCACCGCCGACGTCGTGATCGACGGCACCCGTCTCGACGACGTGGCCGTCCGGCTCAAGGGCAATTCGACCCTGATGGGCCTGCGCGGCAAAGGGTTCGGTCCGGGTGGGGATCGGAAGGGCGGTGGTCCGCCGCAGCCGGCCGGCGGCGCAGAAGGGGCACCGGGACAGATGCCGCCCGGGTTCGATCCCGCCGCATTCGATCCAGGTGCCCTGGACCGGATGCGCAAGACGATGACGCAGGTGTCGAAGGACGACCCGACGTCGTTGCCGTTGCTGTTGAGCTTCGACGAGTATTTCGACGGTCGCGCATACCAGGGCATGACCGAACTGTCGGTGCGGCCGGGTAGCCCGGTGCTGAACGAGGCGACCGCACTGTCGTTGACGGCGCAGACCGGCCAGAGCTCGCAGCGCTACGGCTACGTGACCTACTCGATCAACGGCAGCGCCACCGCCACCAAGCTGGTCCTCGAGCATCCTGAAGCGAGTTATGCGGAGAGCCTCTTCGACTCGAAGGGCTACCTCTACAAGGCGGACGCGAACTCGAGACTGAAGTATGTCGGGGACGACCAATCCGACTACGCCGAGCAGTTCGTACAGATCAACTCGGTCGGCAGCGGCAACCTCCAGCCGATCATCAACCTCGCCCGCTGGCTCGACTCAGCCGACGACCGGGAGTTCGCCGAGGAACTCGACCAGTGGGTCGACGTGAAGTCCTTCGCAAGGTACGTGGCCACGCAGAATCTGCTGGGCAACGGCGACGACATGAGCGGACCGGGTCAGAACTACTACCTCTGGTACGACCTCGGGTCGAAGAAGTTCACCGTCGTCTCCTGGGATCTCAACCTCGCCATGAACGGGGACCCCGGTGCCGGGCCTGATGACGAGGTCTCCATCGGACCCATGGGCGGCCGCCGCGGACAGCAGCCGCCCGGTGCGGCCGGCCCGCAGCCTGCGGCGGGCGGCGAGCAGCCCACGGCAGACGCCGTGCCGCCGCCCGAGGGAGCAGGACCCGGCGGAGCGCGACCGCCAGGTCTGCGTGACGTCAAGAACCCCTTGAAAACCCGTTTCCTCGCCGCGGCGACCGAACCCGGGGGAGCATTCGTCGATCTGTACCGCTCCACCTACTGGGAGCTGTACGACCGGATCTACGCCGACGGGCTCGCCGACTCCGTACTCGACGGTGTCGCGGCAGCCGTGCCGGTCACCGACAAACTGTCCGCGGGCGACCGAGAGGAAGCCGTCGAATCGCTGCGGTCGTGGATCACCAAACGCACCGCGGCACTCGCGTCACAGCGCGATTAGCCACCGATCGGTGCAGAATGTGACCACAGACCCTTGTCGACCCTTGTCCGCGCGCTCGAGGGGAACGGAACACGACTACCCGGCGTGTCGGCCGTCACTCACCGAGTTCGTCACAGGCTGCGCGAGAGGGGCCGTCTCAAGGGCATTTGCCCAGCACAATCCCGCTGGAGTAGGCTTGGAGAACGCGCGTGCGCTCGATGACGCGCGACAGGCACGCGCCCCGATCGAAATGCTTCTGATCAGGGGTTTTGTGCCGATCAATACGTCAAGCACTGTACCTACTACACACCTGTCCGGAGCAACTCAACATATGTCGTCCCCCACGATCACCTCGCCGCAAGTAGCCATCAATGACATTGGCACTGCCGAGGACTTTCTCGCCGCCATCGACTCCACGATCAAGTACTTCAACGATGGCGACATCGTCGAGGGCACCATCGTCAAGGTCGATCGGGACGAGGTTCTGCTCGACATCGGTTACAAGACCGAAGGCGTCATTCCTTCCCGCGAACTGTCGATCAAGCACGATGTTGACCCCAACGAGGTCGTCAACGTCGGTGACGAGGTCGAGGCCCTGGTCCTCACCAAGGAGGACAAAGAAGGCCGTCTGATCCTCTCCAAGAAGCGTGCGCAGTACGAGCGGGCTTGGGGCACCATCGAGGAGCTCAAGGAGAAGGACGAGGCCGTCAAGGGCACCGTCATCGAGGTCGTCAAGGGCGGCCTGATCCTGGACATCGGCCTGCGCGGCTTCCTCCCGGCATCGCTCGTGGAGATGCGTCGCGTCCGCGATCTGCAGCCGTACATCGGCAAGGAGATCGAGGCCAAGATCATCGAGCTCGACAAGAACCGCAACAACGTGGTCCTGTCGCGTCGTGCATGGCTCGAGCAGACCCAGTCCGAGGTCCGCAGCGAGTTCCTGCACCAGCTGCAGAAGGGCCAGGTCCGCAAGGGCGTCGTGTCCTCGATCGTCAACTTCGGTGCGTTCGTCGATCTCGGCGGCGTCGACGGTCTGGTCCACGTCTCCGAGCTGTCCTGGAAGCACATCGATCACCCGTCCGAGGTTGTCGCCGTGGGCGACGAGGTCACCGTCGAGGTCCTCGACGTGGATCTGGACCGCGAGCGTGTTTCGCTGTCGCTCAAGGCCACTCAGGAAGACCCGTGGCGTCAGTTCGCCCGCACCCACGCGATCGGTCAGATCGTCCCGGGCAAGGTCACCAAGCTGGTGCCGTTCGGTGCGTTCGTCCGCGTCGACGAGGGCATCGAGGGTCTGGTCCACATCTCCGAGCTGGCCGAGCGCCACGTCGAGGTCCCGGACCAGGTTGTCGCCGTCAACGACGATGCGATGGTCAAGGTCATCGACATCGACCTCGAGCGTCGTCGTATCTCGCTGAGCCTCAAGCAGGCCAACGAGGACTACACCGAGGAGTTCGACCCCTCGAAGTACGGCATGGCCGACAGCTACGACGAGCAGGGCAACTACATCTTCCCCGAGGGCTTCGACGCCGAGACCAACGAATGGCTCGAAGGCTTCGAGAAGCAGCGTGAGGCATGGGAGGCCCGGTACGCCGAGGCCGAGCGTCGCCACAAGATGCACACCGCCCAGATGGAGAAGTTCGCCGCTGCCGCAGCCGAGGCTGCCAACGCCCCGACCGACTACTCGTCGGCTTCGGAGAGCCGCGGTGGCTCGTCGAACACCGGTGGCGCTTCCACCGGCGGTTCGCTGGCCAGCGATGAGCAGCTCGCCGCTCTGCGCGAGAAGCTGTCGGGCAACGCCTGATAGCTCCGCTCGCGCAGTAGATCTGCACTGAGCACACGAAAGCCCTCCCGGGATTCCCGGGAGGGCTTTCGTTTCCCCGCCGGACAATATGCCGCCCACTGGGTACGGTGAGGATCTCGTACGCTGTACGGAAAGAGGTGCCCATGTCGACAGCCGACGAGGCCCGGACCCTGGTTCGGTTGCTGTGGCGTGGACGCGGGGAACCGCAGGCGCCCAGGCGGGGTCCGCGCCAACGGGTCACCGTCGACGAGGTCGTCGCCAAGGCGATCGCGCTAGCCGACGAGCGCGGACTGCCGGCGGTGTCGATGCGGGCACTCGCCGCCGAGCTCGGCGTCGGCCCGATGACCCTCTACACCTACGTGCCCACGCGAGACGTGCTGGTCGCGCTCATGGTGGACCATGTCGCCGGCGACCCGATGCCCGGCCCGGCGTCGACCGTCCGGGAATCCCTCGCCGAGGTCGCACGCCATCTGCGCGCCGAATACCTGGCGCATCCCTGGTTGATCGACGCCAACCCGTGGCGACAGGTCCTCGGTCCCCATCGCCTCGCCCGCTACGAACGCCAACTCGAACTGCTCGAACCGCTGGACATCTCGGACCTCGACCGCGACCACATCCTCGGTCTCCTCTCCGCCTTCGTGACCGGCAACGCCCGGGAGGCGCTGGCAGCCGATGCGGCGGTGGCCGACAGCGGCATGACCGACGTGGAGTGGTGGGAGGTTGTCGCACCCGAACTCGACGCGGTGATCCCCGACGGGGGGTTCCCGCTCGCCGATCGCGTGGGAACCGTTGCAGGTGAGCATCATCAGGCGCCGGGAGCTCCCGACGAAGTGTTCGATTTCGGCCTCGCCCGACTACTCGACGGGTTGGCGCCACTGATCGGGGACGGCTGACTCCGATCCGGTCGTCGGCAACCATGCGTTGTTGACAATCATTTTCATTAGACGGTTGACTGTTCGAGTGCTATCACCACGAACAACTCTGACCCGTTCCCTCGCGCTGCTCGCGGCGTCCTCCATCGCGCTCGTCGCCTGTGGCGACACCGAACAGTCGGCCCCGCCCGCCGAATCCTCGAGCGGACCGGCGGAACAGCAAAGCGCCACACCGCGACTCGCCCTCAGCTACGACGGCGGAATCCTCGTGCTCGACGCCTCCTCGCTCGATCAGGTCGCCGACCTTCCCGTCGACGGATTCGTCCGGTTGAACAGCGCGGGCAACGGACGGCACGTCTTCGTCTCCGAGGCCGACGGGTTCCGTGTCCTCGACACCGGCACCTGGACGAAGGCACACGGCGGCCACGGTCACCACTACACGACCCAACCCTCGCTCACCGGGATGCGTTTCGGCGGAACCGAACCCGGACACGTCGTGGTCCACGACTCGCGTATCACTCTGTTCAGTGACGGCACCGGACAGGTCGACATCGTCGAACCCGCGGAACTGCTGCGCGGCAATCCGGTGGCTACCACGTTCACGGTCCCGCAACCCCATCACGGTGTGGCCGTCTTCCGCGGCGACGGATCGGTCGTGGTCACGCGCGGCGACGAGGAATCGCGCAGTGGTATCGCGATCCTGGACAAGCAGCGGAACGAGATCGCCCGGAACGACGAATGCCCCGGCGTCCACGGCGAGGCCGCCGCAGCCGACGGCCGCCTGACCTTCGGCTGCGAAGACGGCATCCTGATCGTCGACGGCAACGACATCCGCAAGGTGGCCGGCCCGGACTCCTACGGCCGCATCGGGAACCAGGCCGGTGACCACGGTTCCCCGGTCGTGCTGGGTGATTACAAGAGCGACGAGGGTGCCGAACTCGAACGGCCGACACGCTTCTCGCTGACCGACACCCGAACGGGCGACCTCCGGCTGGTCGACCTCGGCACCTCGTACAGCTTCCGGTCGCTCGAACGTGGCCCCGGCGGGTCCGCGGTGATCCTCGGGACCGACGGCGCACTACACGTGTTCGACGCGCAATCCGGGAACCGCACCGCCCGCATCCCGGCGATCGGGGAGTGGGCCGAACCCGACGAATGGCAGTCGCCGATGCCCAATGTCGTGGTGCAGGACGGCATCGCGTACGTCGCCGACCCGGCGTCGAAGAAGATCGTCGCGATCGACCTGAACACGGGGGAGAAGGTCGGCGAGGCCACCCTGCCGCACGAGACCATCGAACTCGTCGCGGTCACCGGCTGAGGCGACACGACACACGGGGCGCCGGTGCGCACCGGTCAGGAACCTGTTTGCCAGACTGGTGGCGTGATCAGGCTTGGACTGACCGGTGGCATCGGCGCCGGCAAATCGACCGTGGCGAAGACCTTCGTCGAACGAGGCGCGTACATCATCGACGCGGACAAGATCGCCCGCGAGGTGGTCGAACCCGGTTCGGAGGGTCTCGCCGGGCTCGTCGAGGCCTTCGGCCCGGACATCCTGGCCGAGGACGGCAGCCTCAACCGTCCGGCGCTCGCGGCGAAGGCATTCGTCGACGAGGAGTCGCGCAAGACGCTGAACGGGATCACCCACCCGCTGATCGGTGCGCGCACTCAGGAACTGCTCGCGGCGGCACCTGACGACGCCATCGTCGTCCAGGACATCCCCCTGCTGGTCGAGAACCACACCGCGCCGTTCTTCCACCTCGTGGTGATCGTGTTCGCCGACGCCGACGTCCGACTGCATCGCCTCACGACGATGCGCGACGTCGACGAGGCCGACGCGCGTGCTCGGATCGCCGCGCAGGCCACCGACGAGCAGCGTCGTGCGGTCGCCGACGTCTGGCTGGACAACTCCGGAACGGCCGATGATCTCGCTGCTGCCGCGGCGCGGGTCTGGGACGATCGGCTGGTGCCGTTCGAGGCCAACGTCCGCGCGCGCCGGGTCGCCGATCTGGTCCCCGAACTCGTTGCTGCCGAACCGAATCCGGATGGTCCGGCGGGGCGTCTGGTCAATCGGCTGTGGGCGATCGCCGGGGAGCGGGCGACCGCCGTCGAGATCACCGACGCGGCGAAGGTCGAGCTCCGGATCACCGCGCGCGACGACGCCGCGTCCGCAGATCTCGTCGACCTCCTCGCGGACGGCGGGTTCGCGCCCGCCGGTCCCGGTGTTCACGGTTCCTGCGATCCGGGGCGGCCCGCGACAGTTCGGGTCGCAACCGCCTGAGGGGTGAAACTGACTACGAATGTTGCCTGAATTGGCCACATGGCGCGCCCCGCGCTGTTAGCTTTGCTTTCGACGCGCCGATCCCGGTGCGGACGGCCGAGTCGGTACAGCGCTGTGAGGAGCACATATGTGGGGTCCGGGGAGTTCGAAACACGTGCGTACGGTCGTCGGCGGCATCGTCGTCGGGGCGGCGCTCACGGGCGCCGCGATCAGTGCTGCGCCGGCGAACGCAGCCCTGCAGGGAATCGCCGTCGACACGCTGCCCGGTTACGGCTCCTCGGCGAACGGGTCGTCGAACTACAACCTCTACGGTGCGGGGTGCGCCTACACGTTGTCGGTGATCGTCGGCGATCCGAAGTCGGCGAAGTCAACGCTCAGGGTGACGTCCACCCGGGCGGGCCGCACCGTGACGATCTACAACGCCAAGCCCGCCACCGTCGAGGTCACCCCGACCTGGCGGCCCTCGGCGCCCGGACGGTACGTGCTCACCGCGAACCTCGACGGGGTGGTCAAGACGCGGACCGTCGATGTGGGGACGGGAGTGCAACTGCCGCAATTCATCCGGAACGGCGCGTGCTTCGTGTTGCCCATCTACTGAGTCCGTCGAAGGCCATCCGGTCGCTCATCGGCGCGCGGTCCTGCGGATCACCCTGCGTGATCGGGGCGGTGGTCCCGGAAGAACACGACGCCGCCGACCGCGTCGTCGAGCCAGGCCTGAACGTCGTTGCCGTGTGCCGCCGCACCGACGAGCGCGCGGGTCGCGATCTCGACGGCCTCCACGCACTGGTCGTTGTCGAGCAGTCCGCAGCGGTGCGCCTCGAAGACCTCGTCGACGTCGATGAGTTCCAGTGGTGATCCCGGAACGTCGACCAGGTCGAGGTACCAGTCCTCGGCGTACCAGCGGCCGTGCTGGTCGGGACCGGAGAACCGGCCGATGTCGAGGTAGAGACGCTGATCCGCCCGATACCCGCCCTGATAGTGGAAGATGTTGGCGCGCAATCCCAATGAGGGGAGAAGCCACGACTCGAGATGGTCGAACTTCGGGTGGCCCGGTGCGGAGCGCGACATGTAGAGGCCGTAGTCGGTGACGCGGTACTCCTCGACCTCCCGGACGAACCCCTTGTTGTCGGTGTTCGTCATCGCGGGCACGTCGAAGGCCTCCCGCTTGGGCGGGTGCATCGAGTGGGGTCCGGCCGGCGCGGCCGTCATGGGACCGCTGTTGCTCGTCATTCCCCGAATGTAGTTCGGCCGGCAGTCGATCTCAGGGTGAACATGGGAGATGTTCCGGATGTGCGGACCGACGTGGCCCGCGCAAGGTCGAACGGTGAGCCCTTCTCTCGTGGAACGACGCCCCGGATCGGGGCGGGGCCGGGCGACCGCCGGGCGCATCCGGATCTCGCCGCCGTCCGGGAAACGGAGCCGACAGTTGCTGGTCTGGCTGCACATCCTGTCGTCGGTGAGCTGGATGAGTCAGGCCCTGGCGCTGCTGGTCCTGACGGTGGACGCCGACGGTGGCGGGCTGGTCGCAGCCCACATTCTCGACACGACGGTGCTGGTGATCTCGGCGAACGTCTCGGCGATGTCGGGATTCCTGCTCTCGGCGACCACCCCGTGGGGCTTCTTCGTCCACCGCTGGGTGCTGGTGAAGTTCCTCATCACGATCGGACAACTGGTGGTCGGCATCGCGGTCCTGTCGCCGACGCTGAACGACGCGGCGAGCGCGGACGCCCCGGCCGCCCCGGTGGGGCTGGTGGTCGCCACCGCGGTGATGGCGTCGCTGATCGCGTTCCAGGGCTGGCTGTCGGTGGCCAAGCCGTGGTCCCGCGTGCCCGGAAGGTCGCGGGTGAAGGCGCCGGTACCGGGTGCGAGGGTCGCCCGGCTCGCCCCGTTCGCGCTGATCGGGGACATCGCGTTGTTCGCGGTGACCGGCCAGCCCATTCCGATGTGTTCGTTCATCGTGCTGCTCGGGGCGCTCGTCGGGCGGCGGGCCACTGAACGCGCGGGAACACTCGTGTCGTAGCGCGCGTTTACCCTGGCACTATGGCTTTTGCAGCAGAACGTCCGGTGCTCGCGCACTCCGAGTTCCGTCCGATCGGCGAGATCGAGCGCACCGAAGCCCGCTTCGAGGTGGTCAGCGAGTACGAGCCCGCCGGTGACCAGCCCGCCGCGATCAAGGATCTGACCGCACGGATCCAGGCGGGGGAGAAGGACATCGTGCTCCTCGGTGCCACCGGTACCGGTAAGTCGGCGACGACGGCGTGGCTCATCGAGCAGGTGCAGCGCCCCACGCTGGTGATGGCACCCAACAAGACGCTCGCCGCGCAGCTGGCGAACGAGCTACGCGAGATGTTGCCCAACAATGCCGTCGAGTACTTCGTGTCGTACTACGACTACTACCAACCCGAGGCGTACATCGCGCAGACCGACACCTACATCGAGAAGGACTCGTCGATCAACGACGACGTCGAACGACTCCGCCACTCGGCGACCTCGAGTCTGCTGTCCCGCCGCGACGTCGTGGTGGTGGCGTCGGTGTCCTGCATCTACGGCCTCGGTACACCGCAGTCGTACCTCGATCGTTCGGTCGAGCTCGAGGTGGGACAGGAGATCGACCGCGACGCCCTGCTGAGACTGCTCGTCGACGTGCAGTACACCCGCAACGACACGGCGTTCACCCGCGGCAGCTTCCGCGTCCGCGGCGACACCGTCGAGATCATCCCGTCCTACGAGGAACTCGCGGTACGCATCGAGTTCTTCGGCGACGAGGTCGAATCGCTCTACTACCTGCATCCGCTCACCGGCGACGTCGTGCGTCAGGTCGACTCGCTGCGGATCTTCCCGGCCACCCACTACGTGGCGGGCCCGGAGCGGATGGAACGCGCGATGGCGTCGATCGAGCAGGAACTCGAGGAACGGCTTGCCGAGCTCGAGGGCAAGGGCAAGCTCCTCGAGGCGCAGCGCCTGCGGATGCGGACCACCTACGACCTCGAGATGATGCGCCAGGTCGGATTCTGCTCGGGCATCGAGAACTATTCGCGCCACATCGACGGTCGTTCGGCCGGGAGTGCACCGGCGACGCTGATCGACTATTTCCCCGAGGACTTCCTCCTGGTCATCGACGAGTCGCACGTGACCGTCCCGCAGATCGGCGGCATGTACGAGGGCGACATGTCCCGCAAGCGCAACCTCGTCGAGTTCGGCTTCCGGCTCCCCTCGGCGGTGGACAACCGCCCGCTGACCTGGGACGAGTTCGTCGACCGCATCGGTCAGACCGTGTACCTGTCGGCGACGCCCGGGCCGTACGAACTCGGTCAGTCGAACGGCGAGTTCGTCGAGCAGGTGATCCGCCCGACCGGTCTGGTCGATCCGCAGGTCGTGGTGAAACCGACCAAGGGGCAGATCGACGACCTGGTCCACGAGATCCGGCAGCGCACCGAACGCGACGAACGCGTCCTCGTCACGACCCTCACCAAGAAGATGGCCGAGGACCTCACCGACTACCTGCTCGAGCTCGGCATCCGGGTGCGGTACCTGCATTCCGAGGTCGACACCCTCCGTCGTGTCGAGTTGCTGCGGCAGCTCCGGTCGGGTGACTACGACGTCCTCGTCGGCATCAACCTCCTCCGCGAGGGTCTCGACCTCCCGGAGGTCTCGCTGGTCGCGATCCTCGACGCGGACAAGGAAGGGTTCCTGCGCAGCACCACGTCGCTGATCCAGACGATCGGCCGTGCGGCACGCAACGTGTCAGGTGAGGTGCACATGTACGCGGACAAGATCACCGACTCGATGGCCAACGCCATCGAGGAGACGGAACGCCGCCGCGAGAAGCAGATCGCCTACAACAAGGAACGCGGCATCGACCCGAAGCCGTTGCGCAAGAAGATCGCCGACATCCTCGACCAGGTCTATCGAGAAGCCGAGGACGAGGCCGTCGCGGTCGGCGGTTCGGGCCGCAACGCCAGCCGCGGCCGCCGGGCGCAGGGCGAGGTGTCCAAGGCCGGCAGTGCGGGCGTGATCGAGAAGCGCGATGTCTCGGCCATGCCGCGCGCCGAGCTCGCTGATCTCGTGTCGCAGCTGACCGATCAGATGATGAGCGCGGCCCGCGACCTGCAGTTCGAGCTGGCGGGCCGCCTGCGAGACGAGATCGCCGATTTGAAGAAGGAGCTTCGAGGAATGGACGCAGCGGGCATCAAGTAGGGCCGTGACCTGCGATCCCGTCGAAGACACAAGATCGCGAACATGTGCCGATCGCCACGATCGGCGGACAGACACGCCGCGGCAAACTAATGTCCCGGTGATAGAACCCTGCAGTATGGGGGATGTAGGTGACGCCTCGCTGATGGGCAGCGAGGCGAATTCATGTCGGAGGTTGGGATGAGCGCATACGAGACCATCGTCGTCGGGACCGACGGCTCGGAGTCGTCGATGAAGGCGGTGGAACGTGCGGGGGCACTCGCGGGCGAAGGCGCGCAGTTGGTGATCGCGTGCGCATACTTCCCCAACGAGCGTGGCGCAGGGGAGGCCGCCGACATCCTCAAGGACGAGGCCTACCAGGTCACCGGCTCGACGCCGACCGAGGAGATCCTGCGGACCGCGAAGGAACGCGCGTCCAAGGCCGGAGCCGCCACCGTCGTCCAGCGCCCGGTCAAGGGCGCGCCGGTCGACGCGCTGCTCCAGCTGGTGAGTGACGTCAAGGCCGACCTCCTCGTCGTCGGCAACCGCGGCCTGAACTCGATCGCCGGGCGCCTGCTCGGATCGGTTCCGGCCGACGTGGCACGCAAGTCCGCATGTGACGTGCTGATCGTGCACACCACGGGTTAGTCACCCGCGCAAGAACGCAACGAGCATCCCCGCCTCAGCGGGCGTCCGGAAAACCTCCGGCGCGTCCGAGGAGAGCGGGGACACTCTTTTCCAGGGACCTGCCCAGCCATTCCGCGGCCTCCATCAGGCCGTACATGTCGACGCCGGTCGTGACGTTCGACCGGTCCAGCGCATAAAGCAGGTCCTCCGAGGCGATGTTGCCCGTCGCGGCAGGGGCGAACGGGCAGCCGCCGAAACCGCCGATGGATGCGTCCAGAGCACTGGCGCCGGACTCCAGGGCGGTCAATGCGTTGGCGTAGCCGGTGTTGCGGGTGTTGTGGAAATGCCAGCGCTGAGGGATGCCCGGCGCGTGTGCGGCCGCGAGATCGGCGAGTGTGCGCACCTGTGCCGGGACGCCTACGCCGATGGTGTCGGCCAGGGCGATCTCGTCCGGTGCCGCAGCGTCGGTCAGGCGCGCGATGATCTCGCCGACCCACTCGGGGGCGACCTCCCCGGAGAACGGGCAGCCGAACGACACCGCGATGGTCACCGTCGTCCGTAGTCCGGCCTCGCGAGCGTCACGTACGACGTCGATCGCCGCGGCGATGCCCTCGTCGACGCTGCAGCCCTGATTCCGCCGGCTGAACTCCTCGGTCGCGACAACCACCGCGTTGACCTCGTCGACGGCGGCGGTGAGGGCACGGTCGAGACCCCGGCGGTTGAGGACCAGACCGATGTAGGAGACGCCCGCGGCGCGCGGAACCTGCGCCATGACCTCCTCGGCACCCGCCATCTGCGGGACACGCTTCGGATTGACGAAACTGACCGCTTCGACGCGTCGGACGCCGGCCTCGACACTGCGCGAGATCAACTCGACCTTGTCGTCGATCGACAGGAGGGTCTGCTCGTTCTGGAGCCCGTCGCGGGGGCCGACCTCGACCAGTTGCACGCTCGTCATGCCCCCAATCTTGCCCCGCCGCGGACCGCCCGTGTGACGGGATTCCTTCCATCGGGCAGATGTCGGTCGAACGACCGAATCCAAACCGCAACCCAACGTCTTCGGTGTGACGTGAGGTGTTCGTGTTGCTCTAAGGGGCTGATGAGGTCCCATCAGCCACACCTGTGCGGTGCCGGATGTGATGAGGCTCTCAGACGTGAGATGCGCTGTATCACTTTCGATCTCAAAAGAGATGTAAAGCGTATGATTCGTGGCTGTTCGGCGAACGCCTCGGGGGACGGGTCAGCGGCGCCGTCGAACGACCAAATCGCCGACGACTGGTTCGGACGTGGAATGGAAGAAGAATCACCCCTCGGTGAGGGGATCCCACAAGTTGGGTTCGGGGAGGGGCGCCGGGGAGGGCGCGGCGGAGCTAGGGGGGTCGACCTGCTGGATCTCACCGCGGCTCAACGTGCCATGTGGTTCGCCGAGAACCTCGACGACGACCACTCGATCACCATCGCGCATTACCTGGACATCGTCGACGACGGGCGTCCATTCGACCGAGAGCTGTTCCGCCGCGGCGTCATCGAGGGTTCGCGGGAACTCCAGACCGCCTACACCCGGATCGCCGAGGTCGACGGCACGCCGATGCAGTACATCGACGAGTCGCTGCCGTTCGACGTGGTGGAGCTGGACCTGCGCGACCGGCCCGACCCGCTCGCCGCGGCCGAGGAGTGGATGCGTGCGGACCATGAGCGCCCGGTCGACCTGCTGAACGATCCGGTCGGCTTCGCGGCCTTCATCCGCGTGGCGGACAACCGTACCTACTGGTACATGCGCGGTCACCACATCGCCTTCGACGGCTACGGCGCGCTCGTCTGCCTGCACGAAGCGGTGGCGCGCTACAACGCGGCCGTCGCGGCCGAGGCCCGCGTCCCACCGCGGCGCGCGACCCTCGCCGAGGTGATCTCTGACGACGCCGCCTACCGTCAGAGCGCGCGTCACGAGAAGGACCGTGCGTTCTGGGCGGAACGCGCCGCCGGACTGCCCGAACGCGTCTCACTGGCCACCCATCCGGCGACCACCGGCATCCGCAACGAGACCGTGGTGACGGCGGGGATGCTGGACGCCGACCTCGACAACCGTCTGCGACGCCGTGCCCGAGAGCTGGACGCCTCCGTCGCCGCGGTTCTCACCGCGGCCTTCGCCGCCTTCCTCGCCCGGATGTCCGGTGCCGACGACATCGTGCTGAGCCTGCCCGTCACGGCTCGCACCACCGCCCGGATCAAGCAGTCGATGGGCATGGTCTCCAACATGCTGCCGCTGCGCGTCGACGGTGTGGGCGCCGCGACCTGTGCCGATGTCGTCGCCGCGGTCACCTCGGAGATCACCGCCGTTCTCCGCCACCAGCGGTACCGCTCCGAGGACATCCGTGCCGCAGCCGGATTCGGCGATGCGACCGGTACGTCCTTCGGTCCGCTGGTGAACCTTCTGCTCTTCGACAAGCCGATCGAGATCGACGGGGCCCACGTCAGCTATCACATGCTGTCCGCGGGCATGGTCGAGGACCTCGTGATGAACGTCTTCGCCGCAGGGCCCGAGGCGCCGCTCGAGGTGGGTCTCCACGCAAACCCGGCCCTGTACGACCCCGAGGAGTTGCGCACCCACCGGGCGCGGCTACTTCACGTCCTCGAGCAGTTCGTCGACGCCCCGGATCGGCCGGTGGCGGCGCTGGACCTGCTCATCCCAGGTGAACCGGCGGCGGTCGAGCGGCTCGGTGACGGCGGCCCGGCGGTTGGCGTCGACGCCGAGCACATCCTGGCCCCCTTCGCGCGACAGGTCGCCGTGGCGCCGGATTCGACCGCGCTCGTCTTCGGGGACTCGCGCCTGACCTACCGGGAGATGTCGCTGGCGGTCGACGAATTCGCGCGCATCCTCGCGGACGAGGGAGTCGTCGCGGGGGAGCGGGTGATCGTCGCCCTCGATCGCTCCCCGGAACAAGTGTGCGCGATCTACGCGATCATCGGCCTCGGGGCGGTGTACGTACCCGTCGATCCGGCCGAGCCGGAGGAACGACGCCACGCCATCGCCACGATCGTCCGGCCTGCCCTCACCGTGGACGCACAGTTCCTCGCCGACCGTGGGATCGACGCGATCGACGCGATCGACGCCGGGACAGGTCCGGAGGACGAGGTACCACCGCTTGGCTCCCGTCCGTTGCCGCATCAGCCCGCTTACGTGATCTTCACGTCCGGCTCGACCGGTGTACCGAAGGGTGTCGAGGTCGACCATGCGGCGATCGAGCACCGCCTCGCATGGATGCAACGAGATCATCCGATCGGCCCCGACGACGCGGTGCTCTACAAGACCCCGGCGACCTTCGACGTGTCGGTGTGGGAGCTGTTGTGGCCCCTGCAGACCGGCGCGCGGATGGTCATCGCCGAACCGGACGGCCACCGGGACCCCGCCTACCTGCGGAACCTCATCGACGAGGCCGCGGTCACCGTGCTCCACTTCGTCCCGTCCATGCTCGACGCCTATCTCGACGTGGTGGGTCCGACCGAGAACGGGTCGGGTACGCCGACGTCGCTGCCCGACCGAGTTCGCTGGGTCTTCACCTCCGGGGAGGCGCTGTCGGCGCAGCTTGCTCGCCGCCTCCGCCGGACCTCGTCGGCCGGCCTGGTCAACCTCTACGGCCCCACCGAGGCGGCCATCGACGTCACGTCCCATCGGGTGACCTCCGACGACACCGTCGTGCCGATCGGGCGACCGGTGGCGGGCACCGTCGTGCGCGTTCTGGATCGCCGCCTGCGGCCGGTCCCGGTCGGCGTCGCCGGTGAGCTGTGCCTCGTGGGCCCACAGCTGGCCAACGGCTACCTCGGCGCGATGGCGCAGACCGCATCACGTTTCGTGGCCGATCCGCTGGGTGGGCCGGGTGCCCGGATGTACCGGACCGGCGACCTGGTGCGGTGGACGCAGAACGGCGAACTCGAGTACCTGGGTCGCAGCGACCATCAGGTGAAGATTCGCGGGCAACGGGTGGAGCTCGGCGAGGTCGAATCGGTGGTCGCCTCGATGCCGGGTGTCGACGCGGTGGTCGTCGTGGCCCGGCGAGATCTCGGACCGGCGCCGGTACTCGTGGCGTACGTCCGCGGAACCTCCGGGGTCCCCGACTCGGACGCCGTCCGCGCCTTCTGCCGCCGGCGGTTGCCCGGCCACATGGTGCCGCTCGCCGTGGTGTTCCTCGACGCCTTCCCGACGAACCGCTCGGGCAAGCTCGACCAGTCGGCGTTGCCCGCCCCGGACCTCACGGACAAGACCACGGAGTTCCGCGAGGCCCGGACACCGGCGGAGAAGGCGATCGTCTCGATGGTCGCCGAGGCCTTGGGTCGGGAACGGGTCAGCCTGTCGGACAATCTCTTCGCCCTCGGCGCCGACTCGCTCCTCGCAGCCCGCATGGTGTCCCGGGCCCGGATCGGACACGGTCTGACGATCGCCCTGACCGACGTCTTCGACAGCGACGACCTCGCCGACCTCGCTTCCCGTGCCGTCGTGGCGGACACCGTGCCGGAACCGCCGGAGCGTCGCCTCTTGCCGCGCCCGGCGCGTATCCCGTTGTCCCAGGCGCAGACCCGGCTGTGGTTCATCAACCGCATGTCCCCGACCGAGTCGACCTACAACATGTCCGGTGCGCTCCGGCTCACCCATGCGGTGGAACCCGAGGTGCTCCATCGCGCAGCGCTCGACGTCCTCGACCGGCACGAGATCCTGCGTACCGTGTTCCCGGCGGTCGACGGCGAACCGGAACAGCGCATCCTCGACACCGCGACCGCGGGCGCCGTGTGCGACTCCGAACCGATCGATGTCGGTGAGCGGGGGCTCGATGCGGCGATCTCCGCGATCACCGAGGTGGGATTCGATCTCGCCGAGGAGATCCCGTTCCGCTTCCGCCTGCTCACCGGGGACCCTCGCGGCGACGTCGTCGTGCTCGTCCTCCACCACATCGCGGCCGACGGGCATTCGTTGCGGCCGCTGCTCCGGGACCTGATGACCGCCTACGAGAGCAGGCGCGCCGGGGAACAGCCCGAGTTCACCCCGCTCCCGATGCAGTACGCCGATGTCGCCGTCGAACGCGCCGAGGTCCTCGGAACCCCGGAACGGCCGTCGCCCGCGCTGGTCGAGGGACTGGAGTTCTGGCGCACCGAACTCCACGGCGCACCCGACCTTCTGCAACTGCCCACCGATCGTCCGCGACCGCGGGTGATGTCCAGCGCGGGAGATCATCTCGACGTCACGCTGGACGCCGAGCTGTCGGCCGGGCTCCGCCGCCTCGCGACGACTCTCGCCGTCACGCCGTTCGCCGTCTTCCAGTCGGCCCTGGCCCTCACCCTCGGCAAGCTCGCCGCGGTGGACGACGTCAGCATCGGCACCGCGGTCGCCGGACGCGACGACCCGGCGGTTGCCGAACTGGTCGGCATGTTCGTCAACACGGTCGTCCTGCGCACCTCGCTGCGCCCGGACGACACCGTGCGGGATCTCGTGACCGCGGCACATCGTCGTTGCGCGCGGGCCATGAGTCACGCCGACGTCCCCTTCGAACGCGTCGTCGACGCCGTCGCGCCGCAACGGTCGCCGTCGCATTCGCCGCTGTTCCAGGTGGCCTTGAGCGTGCAGCCCGACCAGTTGACCGAGCTGTCGCACTGGACGGGCTCGGCGGATCTGCTCGATGCGCGGGTGCCGGCGGCGAAGTACGACGTCACCGTCTCGGTGACCGAGCGCACGGACGACTACGAGGTCGAATTCGCTTATGCCACCGACTTGTTCGATGAGCCGACGATCCGGGACATGGCGAGCCGGTTGCGCCTGGTCCTGCGCCAGATGGTGTCCGCGCCCGACCGTGCCCTCGCCTCGATCGACCTGCTCGAGCCCGACGCGCTCCGCGCACTCGCCGCACCGCTTGGCGGCGCGCAGCCGGAGACGACCCTCGCCGAACTCATCGCACGGGGAATCGCCTCGGCCGATCCCTCCGCCGTCGCCCTGACGGCCGATCCTTCCGCAGTCGCCCTGACGGGTGACGGCCGGGCCGGTACCGGACGACTCACCTGGGCAGAGGTGGCAACCGCGACCCACCAGTTGGCCCGCCTCCTCGCCGACCGCGGCATCGGTCCGGGAGATGTTGTCGCCGTCAGCATTCCACGATCCCCACGGATGGTCCTCACCATGCTCGGCGTGGCGATGAGTGGCGCCGCCTTCGTCATCATCGACGCCCGGCTGCCGGTGCGCCGCCGAGCCGCGATGCTGGCCGACAGCGGCGCCGCACTGGTGATCACCGTCGACTCGGTGGTGGTCGCCGACCGTGCCGCCGACCCGGATGCCGCACCGCAGCAGCGTGACCTCGGTGTCGAGGAGTGGCTGCTCGACGACCTCGAGGTGGAGCTGAACCTAGCTGGCCGGCGGGACCATCCGGTCACCGACGCGGACCGAACCCGAAGCGCCCGCGTCGACGATCTCGCATACCTGCTCTTCACCTCCGGATCGACCGGGCGGCCGAAGGCGGCGGCGGTCACCCACGCGGGCCTCGCGGAAATGGTCGCCGAACAGCAGACCCGCCTCGGGGTGACCCGTGCGTCCCGCGTACTGCAGCTCGCCGCACCGGGTTTCGACGTCGCGGTCTGGGAGATCATCCTTGCGATCTGTGCAGGCGCGAAACTGGTGATCAGCCCGCCCGATGTGTTCGCCGGTCCCGAACTCGCCGACGTCATCACCCGGCACCGGGTCACGCACGCCTGTGCCACTCCGACGGCGCTCGCCACGATCGATCCCGCGGAGATCCCCGGCGTCGAGACGATGATGGTGGCTGGCGAGGACTGCCCGCCGGAACTCGTCGAGCGGTGGGATGCCGACGGCAGACCGCTGCTCAACCTGTACGGCCCCACCGAGACCACGATCTGGGTGACTCTTTCCCCACCGCTGCGCGCAACGGCGCCGGTGACCATCGGCCGGCCGATCTCCGGCGTCGGGGCACGGGTTCTCGACGCGGGACTGCGCCCGGTCCCGTCCGGCGTCGTGGGCGAGCTCTATCTCGCCGGACGTGCGCTCGGACGCGGGTACCACGGACGGGCGGGACTGACTGCGGGCCGGTTCGTCGCCGACCCGTTCGGGACCGGCACCCGGATGTACCGCACCGGCGACCTCGTCTCGTGGACAGCTGATGGTCAGTTGATCTACCACGGCCGCAACGACTTCCAGATCAAGATACGCGGCATGCGGGTCGAGCCGGGGGAGGTCGACGCCGTTCTGGTCACCCACCCCGACGTCGAGCACTCGGTGAGTGTCGGGATGCCGACACCGGCGGGCGACACGGTCCTGGTCTCCTACGTGACGGGGGTGCCGGGACGCAACCCCGCCCCCGAACAGATTGTCGACCATGCGGTCGCCCATCTGCCGGCGCACCTCGTCCCGCACACCGTCCAGGTTCTCGACGAGTTCCCGGTGACCCGCACCGGAAAGGTCGACCGGCGCGCGCTGCCAGCCGTCGAGATCTCGCCCGCACGCGAATACGTCGCTCCCCGAAGCCGTCTCGAGGCGGCGGTGGCGCAGATCTTCGCCGACGTGCTCGGACTCCAGACGGTCAGCGTGCACGACGGCTTCTTCGAACTGGGCGGCAGTTCGCTGTCGGCGACCAAGGTGACCTATCGGGTGGAGCAGCACATCGACCGGCGGGTCCCGCTGGCCCTGCTGTTCGAGAACCCGACGGTGGCGAGTTTCGTCGCCGCACTGAGCACGGTCGAATCCACCGGCGCGGGTAGGGTTCTGACACCCCGGGAACGGCCGCACATGGTCGAACTGACCGGTGTCCAACGCGGACTGTGGTCGCTCAACCAGATCGACCCGTCGTCGTCGGCGTACAACGTGGGGCTCACCCTCGAACTCGACGGTCCACTCGACGTCTCGGCCCTGACCGGGGCGCTCGGCGACGTCATCGCCCGCCACGAGTCTCTCCGGACGCGCTACCCCCTGCACGAGGGGCGTCCGGTGCAGGTCATCATCCCGGCCGCCGATGCCCTGCGCGGCTTCCGGGTGGCCCTCGTCGACACCACCCCGGACCGCGTCGAGGAGGAGATCGCCGCCGTCGTCGAACCGGGCTTCGACCTGACCGGACCCAACGCGGTCCGCGCCGCGATCCTGCGGCTCGCCGCCGACCGTCACCTCCTCGTCTTCGTGGTGCACCACATCAACGCCGACGGCGGTTCGTTGCGGCCGCTGGCCCGTGACCTCACCACCGCCTACCGCGCCCGGATCGATGGGCAGGCGGGTCCGTGGACGGCTGCCGTGAACCCGGTGCGGGTGCAGTACGCCGACTACGCGATCTGGCACGCCGAGCGACTGTCGTCCGAGGTGTCCGGCGGAATCACCGAGGAGCAGGCCCAGCTGGAGTACTGGGAGCAACGCCTCGGGACGGTCCGCGAACCCGCCGTGATCCCGACGGACCGGCCGCGCCCCGTCGAACCCCGGCACCGCGGCGATGTCGTCGACGTGAGCGTCCCGCCGGAGACCGCGACGGTCCTCAAACACCTCGCACGCGTGAACAACACGACGCAGTTCGTGGTGATGCACGCAGCGCTCGCCGTGTTGATCGGCCGGCTCTCCGGCAGCGAGGACATCGTGATCGGCACGCCGTTCGCGGGTCGCGACGACCCGGCACTCGCCGACATGGTCGGCATGCTCGCGACCACGGTGCCGTTGCGTACCCGTCTGCGTCTCGACGAACCGTTCGACGAGCTGCTGCGCCGCGTACGGACCGAGGACGTCGCCGACCTCGCCCACGCCGACGTCGCCTTCGACCAGATCGTCGACCACCTCAACCGCGCCGGGAAGGGACCGGCCCGCCGTGGCCGGCACAACCCGCTGTTCTCGGTCATGCTCTCGTACCAGAACCTGGACATCCCCGCGATGAGCCTCGACGGTCTGACGGTTCGTCTGCGACCGCCGTCGTCCCTGGCGGCCAAGGTCGACCTCGAGATCATGGTGTACCCCGACGACCTCGACGGGGTGGACCGGGGCGGTGCGCTCGGTGGCCAGATCGCCTACGACACCGACCTCTTCGACCGTGCCGGAGCCGAACGGATCGCGAAGCGGTACCAGAACCTGCTCATCGACATCGCCGCCCGGCCGGGGACGCCGGTGGGCGACCTGTCGATCTGGGCCGACGGACAGTCGGCGGAGGTCGTCGACGCCGAACAACCGCTGTACGAACTCGTGTCCACGGTCGCGGCGACGGCGCCGGATGCGGTGATCGGCATCCCCGGGGCACCCTCGGTCACGTTCGCCGACCTCGAGGCCACCTCGGTGGCCATGGCGTTCTCCGTGCCGGACGAGGACCCGTCCGAAGCCTTGACGGTCGCTGTCACCACGCTCCTCGCCGACGCCGACCGGACCATCGACGAGGTGTTCGCGTGCATCCGCACCGCGGCGACGACCGCCCTGTCCGGAGGCGTGGACGCAATGCCCGGTGACGCGATGCCCGGTGACGCAATGCCCGGAGACGCAATGCCCGGTGAACCCCGACGGAACCGGGTGGAACCCGCGTGACGTCGGACACCTCGGTTTCGCGCAGCGTCGGGGCGCGCACGTCCGCGGGGTCCACACAGCCGACGGCGCTGCGCAGGCTCACCTTCGCCGCGACCCACGCCGCCGACGCGGAGGCGATGGTCGGGGCCAACGGGCCGGTGACCTTCCGCGAGTTGCACCGCCGGGTGACGGTCGCGGCGACCACCCTCGCCGCGCGTGGAGTCGACCCGACCCCGGCGGTACGCGCGACGGTCACCGCGCTGTTGCCGCGGACGGGAAAGGCCCCGGCACAACTGGCGGCGACCGCCGGGGACGTCCTCGCCGACCTGGACCGCCGGATCGACGATGTCCTCGGCACAGGCGACGTCGAGTCGCTCCCGGGACTTTTCCGGGTGTCGGCACACCGGCGTCACGACGCCGTGGCGCTCACCGATCTCGACGGCGCGACGATCACCTACCGCGACCTCGACGACCGGACCGAACGACTGGCCCGTGCGCTCGCCGCGGCCGGCGCCGGGCCGGAAACCCTGGTGGGCGTGGCGATGCCGAGATCAGCCGATCTCGTCGTCGCACTGCTCGCGGTACTCAAGACCGGTGCGGCGTACCTGCCTCTCGACCGGACACATCCCATCGCGCGGTTGCGCACCATCGTCGACGACGCCGCGCCGGTGGTAGTCCTCGCCGACCCCAACACGGCGACCGCGTGGGCGGACATGCCCGCTCGCATCTCGACACCCGACGACCTGCTTGCCTGGGCCGAACCGCTCCCGGCGGCAGCTCTTCCCGACCGCGTCGGGGCCCATTCGAGTGCTTACGTCATGTACACCTCCGGTTCGACGGGTGTGCCCAAGGGTGTCGTGGTCACCCACGACAACGTGATCTCCCTGGTCGTCGCACTCGACGCGCTGGTCGAGAGCACACCCGACGACGTGTGGTCGATGTTCCACTCCTACGCCTTCGACGTGTCGGTGGGGGAGATCTGGGCAGCTCTGCTCGCCGGGGGACGTCTCGTCGTGCTCGACCACGCCACCACCCGTGCCCCGGATGACGTGGTCGAGGTGTTCGACCGCGAGGGCGTCACGATTGTGAACTTCACCCCCTCGTCCTTCTACCAGTTCGCGGCGGCGGTACGGCCGCCCCACGGCTCGGCGCTCCCGGAATCGGTTCGGCGCCTCCACTTCTCGGGGGAGCTCCTCGACTACGAGCATGTCCGCAAGTGGCAGGCCGATCGCACCGCCGACGGTTCGCCGACCAGACCGGGGGCAGACGTCCCAGGACCTCAACTCAACAACATGTACGGGCCGACCGAGACGACCGTCTACATGACGCGACGTGAGCTGACCCGCGGATTCGTCGACGCAGCAACGGCTTCCGACATCGGTGCACCTCTGCTGGGTTCCCGGGTGCATGTCCTCGACGGCCGGCTCGCGCCGCTTCCCGACGGAGTGCCCGGCGAACTGTACGTCTCGGGCCTCCAGGTCACCCGGGGCTTCCTGCGGCGCCACGGTCTGACGGCGACACGCTACGTCGCCGACCCGTTCGGTCCGCCGGGCAGCCGGATGTACCGGACCGGCGACGTCGGTGTCGCCCGCAACGGATCGATCGAATTCGTCGGCCGGCGCGACGGACAGGTGAAGCTGCGCGGTTTCCGCATCGAGCTCGGCGAGGTCGAGTCGGCGATGTCCGCGGTCGACGGCATCGACGCGGCCGGCTCCGACATCCGGATGCGCGGCGACACCGAGCATCTCGTCGGCTATCTCGTTCCCACGGCCGGCAAGACGCCGGACGAGGCGACCGTCCGCGAACGGCTCGCCGCCGCGCTGCCGGAGTACATGGTGCCGACTCTGTTCGTGTGGCTCGACGCGCTGCCGCTCACGGTCAACGGCAAGCTCGACCGTGCGGTCCTGCCCGATCCGGACGCCACCGACGACACCGAAACCCATGAACCACCCGCCACACCCACCGAGGAACGGCTCGCCGCCCTCATAGCGGAGATTCTCGGCGAGACCGAGATCAGTGTCACCGCATCACTGTTCGACCTCGGCGGCAACTCGCTCACCGCGACGCGCGTCGCCGCGCGCGCCGCCGAGGACTTCGGGACCACGGTGGCGGCACGCGATCTGTTCACGACCCCCTCGGTCCGCGGACTCGCCGCGGCGATCGACACGCGTCTCGCCGAGGGCGACGAACAGGAGTCCGCGCGACCGCCGTTGCGTCCGGTGGAACGGACCGGTCCGCTTCCGCTGTCGCCTGCGCAGCGACGGATCTGGTTCCTGGAGAGCATGAACCCGGGCGGACCGGCCTACCTCATCCCGGCGGTCCTGCGCCTGCGCGGCCGGTCCGCCGCCGACCTGTCCGGCCCACGCCTGGAACCCGCTTCCGTGGCCGCGGCGCTCGATGACCTCATCGCCCGCCATGAGACGTTGCGCACGCGGTTCGTCGCCGTCGACGGCGTTCCGCAGCAGATCGTCGACGACCCCGACACCGCCCGGCACGACGCGCGGGTGGATCCGCCGATCGACATGCGCGGCTCCGGATCTGCCGGGTCGACCGCGACCGTCGCCGACATCGTCACGCGCGGTTTCGACCTCGAACGGGAAGCACCGGTGCGCGCGCGCCTCATCCGGGTCGCCGACGACGAGTGGGTGCTCGTCCTGGTCGTCCATCACATCATCGGCGACGGCGGGTCGATGGCGCCGCTGGTGGCCGACTTCGTCGAGGCCTACCAGGCGCGGCAGTCCGGTCATGCGCCCGAATGGTCCCCGTTGCCGGTGCATTACGCCGACTATGCGGTGTGGCAGCACGAGATCCTCGGTGATCTCACCGACCCTCAGTCGCTCGCGGCACGCCAACTCGGTTACTGGAGAACGCAACTCGCCGACGCCCCGGAACTCACCGATCTGCCGCTGGATCGCCCGCGGGCGGCTCTGCGCGACGAGAGCGGTGCGGAACTGTCCACGGTGATCGATGCAGCGACCTGGTCACGCCTGCGCGAGCTCGCCGACCGGCACGACGCGACCATGTTCATGTGCGTGCACGCGCTTCTCGCGGTCACCCTCCTGCGGTCGGGAAGCAGCACCGATCTGGTGATCGGCACACCGGTGGAGGGACGCGGCGACCGTCGGCTCGACGGCCTCATCGGGATGTTCGTGAACACCCTCGCGCTGCGCACGCCCCTACGCCGCGATGCGGACTTCGCCACGGTCCTCGCTGCCTGCCGCGACACCGACATCGCCGCACTCGATCACGCCGACCTGCCCTTCGAGACGGTCGTGGAGGAGGTGACGACCGCCCGCAGCACCGCACACCCGCCGCTGTTCCAGGTGGCGCTCGCCTTCCAGAACACCGACCGGCCGACGGTCGAACTCCCCGGTCTGGTCGTCTCCGAACTCGAGGCCCCGGTCACCAGCGCCAAGGTCGACCTGCAGGTGACCGTCGTCGACCCGCCCGGTCGACCCCGCGACGAGGACACCCCGGTCGTGATCACCTATGCGACGGCGCTGTTCGACACCGACACCGTCGCCGATCTGGCGCGTCGTCTGCTGTCCGTCGCGCACGCGGTCGTCGAATCGCCGCAGACCCCGATCGGTGACCTCCCGACCGGGGCGCCCGACGACGCCCCGGCGCTCCTGAGCTCACCGGCTCTGGCCGAGTCGAAGGTCACGCTGCCCGGGTTGTTCGACGCCGCGGTGGCCCGCAACCCCGACGGTGTCGCGGTCACCGACGGTGACACCACGCTGACCTACGCCGACCTCGACGCCGCCACCGGGCTGGTCGCCGCGGAACTGCGGTCGCGGGGCGCACGACCGGGTGCGGTGATCGCGCTGGCCGTGCCGCGATCGTTGTCCGGCACGGTGGCATTCTGGGCCATCGCCCGTACCGGCGCCGCGGTCGGACTCATCGACCCGTCGCAGCCCGCCGAACGCATCCGGTACATGACCGGCACGCTGGCCGCGCAGCTCGGCGTCACGAGTTCGGCGGCCGGTGCGCCGGGCTCCTCGGACACACGGGCCGAGGCCGACGACGGCACGACCTGGCTCCTCGTCGACGACCTCGTCGACCTGACCGATCCCACCCGGTGGGTATCGCAGCCGGTTGCCCTCGACGACCCGGTGCCCGACGGTCGTATCGACGACACCGCCTACGTCATCTTCACCTCGGGCTCGACCGGGCGACCCAAGGGCGTCGCGGTCTCGCACCGCGGGCTCGCGGATCTGGTCGCCGACGCCCGGTCCCGGTTCGACCTGAGCCCTGAGTCACGGGTACTGCGTTTTGCCGCACCGGGATTCGACGCCTCGGTGTTCGAGACCCTCGTCGCGGTTGCCGAGGCCTCGACGATGGTCGTGGTGCCGCCGGGTGTCACCGGCGGCCGCGAACTGGCGTCGGTCATCGCCGACGAGTCCGTCTCGCACCTGACGATCACGCCGAGTGCGCTGGCCACGGTGCCCGCCGCCGAGGCGTTCCCCGACCTCCGGGTGGTGTGCGTCGCCGGCGACGCCTGCTCACCCGAGCTCGTCCGCACCTGGTCGGACGGGCGTGCGATGTACAACCTCTACGGGCCCACCGAGGCGACGATCTGGTCGACCGCCTCCGCCGCGATGCGTCCGGGACAACCCGTCACCATCGGCGGACCCATCGCGGGTGTGGGTGTGCTCGTCCTCGACGCGCGACTCCATCCGGTCCCGCCCGGCGTCGCGGGCGAGCTGTATCTCGTCGGCCCGGCGCTGGCCGTCGGCTACCTGAACCAAACCGGGCTGACCGCCGAGCGTTTCGTCGCCGCACCGTTCGGGCGGCCGGGCGAGCGGATGTACCGGACCGGTGACCTC
>NZ_JSYC01000143.1:0-588 GCF_054823965.1 Gordonia sp. GN26
ATGCGCCGCAGGTTGGGGAAGAAGTCTTCGAGGGTTTCGGCGTCCCCGGGGATGACGAACCCTTCCGGCGTGCGGTACTCGGTGACCAGGCGGCCGTCGTCGCGATACTGAACATCGACCCAGTCACCGAAGGTCTTGTGCAGGTGCCCCAACCGGCACTTGGCATTGAGGTTCTCGCTCGACGTCGCGCCGCTTTGTGCGGGGCTGGTGCGGTCGTACTCGGTGACGTGGTCGAGATCGGAGTCGAAAGCCGAACATCCGCAACCGGGTTCGGTGCAGTAACCATCCCGGACCCGCACGAAGTCGGAGCACGCAGAGGTGGGTCGATACGGATCGGCCGATTGTGCACCGGGATAGACGATCACCATGTCTGCCGGCGGGGCATTGGCCGATCTCGGCTCGACGGGGCTATCCGGATCGTCGGAAGTCTTTGTTGTCGGCCGCTCTGCGACGACGCGCGTCGGTGCGGTGCGGACCGGCGTGACTGGTCTGACGGTTGCGTCGGGTCGCTGGGCGAGGTCGCGGACGTGTTCTCCGGTGATGACACCGTGGCCGTCTACCCAACCGATCCCTGGTGCCCCGGCGAGA
>NZ_JSYC01000003.1:0-64825 GCF_054823965.1 Gordonia sp. GN26
AGAACATCTACTGCGCCGAGGTCGAGAACGCGCTGTTCGGACACCCGAGCATCAGCGAGGCCGCCATCATCGGACGTGCGCACGAGAAGTGGGGCGAGGTCCCGGTCGCGGTCGTCGTCCTCGCCGAGGGGGTCGCCGACCTGACCCTGGCCGACCTCGAGCCGTACCTGAACGAGAACCTGGCCCGCTTCAAGCACCCCAAGGACCTGGTCATCGTCGACGAGCTGCCGCGCAACGCCGGCGGCAAGGTCGTCAAGCCGACCCTGCGGGCGAGCTACGGCTCCAAGGACGCCGGTCTGGCCGACTGACCCGGTCGCGGTGTCGCGGCGCCGGATTCGGAGATGCGCCGTGTGAGCCGACCGATGGAACACAGACTAGAACACGTTTCACTTTTGTGATTGAGTGACTACAGTCACAAGCGGCGGCGACGTCGCTCGATGGACTTCCCGGGGCGAGATTGTTGCCGGGTTCGAACGGAGGAGACCAGTGAAGACAAAGGGCGCGCTACTGCGCGAGCACAACAAGCCGTGGGCGATCGAGGAGATCGAGATCGGCGACCCCAAGGCGCACGAGATCAAGATCAAGATGGAAGCGGCGGGCATGTGCCACTCCGACCATCACTTGATGACCGGCGGCATCCCGATGGCCGGCTTCCCGATCCTGGGTGGCCACGAGGGCGCGGGTGTCGTGGCCGAGGTCGGCGAGGGCGTCACCGACTTCGAGGTCGGCGACCACGTTGTGCTGTCGTTCATCCCGTCGTGCGGCAAGTGTCCGTCGTGCCAGTCGGGCATGGCCAACCTGTGCGACTTCGGCGCCATGCTGCTGCAGGGCGAAGCGGTGTCGGACAACACCTTCCGCATCCACACCGCAGCCGGTGAGAACGTCTACCCGATGACCCTGCTGGGCACCTTCGCGCCCTACATGGTCGTCCACGAGGCGTCGGCGGTGAAGATCGACAAGGACATCCCGTTCGAGATCGCGGCCCTGTGCGGTTGCGGCATCCCCACCGGTTACGGCTCGTCGACCCGCAGCGGTGACGTCCGTCCCGGCGAGGACGTGGCGATCGTCGGCGTCGGTGGCGTCGGTACGGCAGCCCTCCAGGGTGCCGTCATCTCGGGTGCCCGCAACGTGTTCGCCATCGATCCGGTGGAGTGGAAGCGCGAGCAGGCGCTGAAGTTCGGTGCCACCGCGGCATTCGCGTCGATCGAAGAGGCCGCCATGGCCATCGCGGAGACCACCCACGGCGGTATGTGCCAGAAGGTGGTCGTCACCGTCGGTGAGGTCCACGGCAAGGACGTCGACTCGTGGATGGGCATCACCGCCAAGGGCGGCACCTGCGTGCTGACCGGTATGGGCAACATGCTCGAGAGTGACGTGACGCTGAACCTCGCGATGCTGACGCTGCTGCAGAAGAACCTGCAGGGCTCCATCTTCGGCGGCGCCAACCCGAAGCTCGACATCCCGCAGCTGCTGTCGATGTACAAGATCGGCAAGCTCAACATCGCCGACATGATCACCCGCCAGTACCGCCTGGACCAGATCAACGAGGGCTACCAGGACATGCTGGACGGCCGCAACATCCGTGGCGTCATCCGCTACACCGAAGAGGATTGGTGAGCCCTGTGCCCACCGGCCGGCACGCGTGCACGGGTAACGTGACCCGATGTGTCGGTCCTTGAATCTCTGACTGAATGGCCCGTCGACAATGTGTCGGCGGCGATCATCACCCGCGACGGGGTCGCCGAGGAATTCGGCGACCCCGTTCGCGTCTACGAACTCGCCTCGGTCACCAAACTCCTGGTCGCCGAGGCGATTCTGGTGGCCGTCGAAGAGGGGGCCGTCGAACTCGACGATCCGGCCGGGCCTCCCGGGGCGACCATCCGGCATCTTCTCGCCCACGCGTCTGGACTCGCCTTCGACTCGCGAGACATCGAGGCCGGGGTGGGGGAGAAGCGCATCTATTCGAGCGCGGGTTTCGAGATCCTGGCCGAGACGGTGGAACAGGCCGCGGGCATCGGCTTCGCGGAGTACCTGGCCGACGCCGTCTGCGCGCCGCTAGGCATGGAGTCCACCGAGCTGTACGGGCCTGCCGGCCATGGGGCGCGGTCCACTGCCGCCGATCTGGCGCGTTTCGCACAGGACCTGCTCGAGCCCCGACTGCTTGCAGCGGAGACCCTCGCCGATGCGACATCGGTCCAGTTCCCGGGACTCGACGGCTTTGTGCCGGGCTACGGCAGGCACCGCCCCAACGATTGGGGACTCGGATTCGAGATCCGAGCCGAGAAGTCCCCGCACTGGACCGGTACGGCGAACTCGCCCCTGACCTTCGGCCATTTCGGTCAGGCCGGCACCTTCCTCTGGGTCGATCCGGAACTGCAGGCAGCATGCGTCGTCCTCACCGACCGTGCTTTCGGACCGTGGGCGAAACCGCTGTGGACCGAGTTCAATGACCGAGTCGTCAGTGAACTTTCGTCACAGAAATGAACCTTTCTCGCACGAGAAACTAGCGCAACACGCGCATCATGGGGCACAATGAATCCCACGAGTGTGATATCCGAAGTCGCGAGGTGTGTTGGGGAAGACGTTCCTCGTCGACAACGGAGGTGAAAAGGTGCGCAATCTGAACCAGTTTGCGGACATGACAACAGGAGTGGTCTACATCCACTCGGCGCCGGTGGCGCTGTGCCCGCATGTGGAGTGGGCTCTGTCGTCGACCCTGAATGCACGCGCGAACCTGAAATGGTCGGCACAGGACGCCGAACCGGGTATGCAGCGTGCGACTGTCGACTGGGCAGGGCCGGTCGGGACGGCGGCACGTCTGGTGACCGCTCTGCGTGAATGGTCGGCGCTGCGTTTCGAGGTCACCGAGAACCCGAGCGAGGGCGTCGACGGTGAGCGCTACAGCTACGTGCCGGGTCTGGGACTCTGGCGCGGATCGACCAGCGCCAACGGCGATGTCATCATCGGCGAGAACCAGCTGCGTTCGATGATCGAATCCCAGCCCGACAGCGCCGGTCTCGCCGGCGAACTCGAAGCCGCTCTCGGCACGGCCTGGGATGACGCCCTCGAGCAGTACCGCATGGGCGGTGCCGGGGCCGAGGTCACCTGGCTGCAGCAGCGCGTCGGTTAGTGCTCCGGTCGCTCCTCGGGGAGCGTGATGACGTTACCGAGGAGTGAGGAGCGACACGCTCGGCAGGCGCGCGACGCGGTTTGGCCGAGGCGAGAAGTGGGAATCCTCCTGACGCTGCGGAGAATACAGACTTCCCAGGGAGCGCGGTGAACAGTCCCGCGAGCTCAGGGACACACGAGAAACGCCACCGGTGAGAACCGGTGGCGTTCTTCGTCTGGACGTCCGCTGATCAGAGCGGGATGTTCTTGTGGCGGCCGCGTCGGGCGGGTGCGGCCGCAAGTGCTTCGGCGATGATGCTGCGTGTGCGGGCCGGGTCGATGATCTCGTCGACGACGCCGATCGACTGGGCGCGTCCCACACCGCCGGCGATGGCCTCGTGTTCGGCGGCCAGTCGGTCGTGGAGGGCTTCGCGCTCGTCGTCGGGAGCGGCGGCGAGGGCCTTCTTGTGCAGGATGCCGACGGCGGCCTTGGCGCCCATGACGGCGACTTCGGAACCGGGCCAGGCGAACACGGCGGTGGCGCCGAGCGCCCGCGAGTTCATGGCGATGTAGGCGCCGCCGTAGATCTTCCGGGTCACCAGGGTGACGCGGGGGACCGAGCACTCGGCGAAGGCGTGGAGGAGCTTGGCGCCGCGTCGGACGACACCGTTCCACTCCTGTCCGACGCCCGGCAGGTAACCGGGGACGTCGGTGAGGACGATGAGGGGGATGCCGAAGGCGTCGCAGAGGCGGACGAACCGGGAGGCCTTCTCAGCGCTCTCCGAGTTGAGGCAGCCGCCCATGCGCAGTGGGTTGTTGGCGATCACGCCGACACTGCGACCGGACAACCGGCCGAACCCGATGACGATGTTCGGCGCCCACTTGGCCTGCAGCTCTTCGAAACTGGAGATCTCGGTCTCGCCGTCGGCGGCAAGAGCGGTGTCGAGCAGCTTCTCGACGACCGGGTGGACGTCGTAGGCGCGGCGGGCGGATTCGGGCAGCAGGGCCTTGAGGTCGGTGTCGCCGGCGGCGGCCAGCTCACGGTTGAAGTGGCCCTGCCGGCTGAACGTCGAGACGAGGCGTCGTGCGCGCCACAGGGCGTCGGGCTCGGAGTCGGCCACGATGTGGCAGACACCGGACTTCTTGCCGTGGGTGGTGGGGCCGCCGAGCGACTCCATGTCGACGTCCTCGCCGGTGACGCTGCGGACCACATCGGGTCCGGTGACGAAGACGCGACCGGCCGGAGCCATGATCACGATGTCGGTGAGGGCGGGCCCGTAGGCCGCGCCGCCGGCGGCGAAGCCGACGACCACGGAGATCTGCGGGATGTATCCGGAGGCCCGGACCATCGCCTCGAAGACCTGACCCACGGCGTGCAACGCCTCGACACCCTCGGCGAGGCGGGCGCCACCCGAGTGCCAGATGCCGATGACCGGCGCCTGCTCGGAGATGGCGGTGTCGATGGCGTTGACGATGTGAGCACACCCGACGACACCCATGGCACCACCCATGACGGTGCCATCGGTGCAGTAGGAGACCGTGCGAACGCCGTTCACCAGGCCGACAGCGGCCTGGACACCGGACTTGTCGCGAGGATGCAGCAACGACATGGTGCCTTCGTCGAAGAAGTTCGTCAGCCGCAACAGTGGGTCGCGGGGATCGGCGGCTTCTTCGTGGCCGGCCATGGGGGCCAAGGTCGTCATCGCAGTCTCCTACCAGGGTGTCGGGGCGTGGTTCGTCTCAGGCACTACCGAGATCGGCGAAAAGCCGACGCTCAGTAGCGACCGAAGGCGAGCGCCACGTTGTGCCCACCGAAACCGAACGAGTTGTTGATCGCGTAGTCGATCTGTCCGTAACGGGGTTCACCGTGGACGACGTCGATGTCGCATTCCGGGTCCTGGTTCTCGAGGTTGAGGGTCGGCGGGATGACGCCTTCCTCGACGCTCTTGATGGTCAGGACCGACTCGAGCGCACCCACCGCACCGATCGAGTGTCCGAGAGCGGACTTCGGCGCATAGATCGCGGCGTGCTGACCGATGGCGGCGGTGATGCCCGCTGCCTCGGCGGTGTCGCCGATCGGGGTCGACGTCGCATGCGCGTTGATGTGGGTGATGTCGGACTTCTGGAGACCGGCGGTCTGCAGGGCCCGCGTCATCGCGCGAGCGTTGCCCTGACCGCTGGGGTCCGGGGCAACCAGGTGGAAGCCGTCGGAGGTGATGCCGGAACCGAGCAGGCGTGCGTGGATGTGCGCACCGCGGGCCCGAGCGTGCTCCTCGCGTTCGAGGATGAGCATCGCGGCACCTTCGCCGAAGACGAAGCCGTCGCGGTCCTTGTCGAACGGACGAGAGGCGGCAGCGGGGTCCTCGTTGCGGGTGCTCATGGCACGCATCATCGAGAACGCCGCGATCGGCACTGCGTCGATGTGTCCCTCGACGCCACCGGTGACGACCATGTCGGCGTCACCCATGACGATGTGGCGCCATGCGTGTGCGATCGCCTCGGCACCCGACGAGCACGCCGAGACCGGGGTGATGACGCCGGCGCGGGCGCCGATGTTCAGGCCGACGACGGCAGCCGGGCCGTTGGGCATGGCCATCGAGACGGCCAGCGGGGACACCTTGCGGTAGTTGCCGGTGCCTTCCATGGCCTTGACGGCGTCGATCATCGCGTCGCCGCCACCCTGGCCGGTGCCGATGACGACGGCCAGACGGTCGGGATCGACCTCGGGCTCGCCGGCCTGCGTCCAGAGACGCTTGCTCAGCACGTGGGCGATGCGCTCGACGTAGGCCATCCGACGAGATTCGACTCGCGTGACCTCTTCGGACGGATCCTTGAGCAGTCGACCGCCGATGCGCACCGGCAGGTTGTACTTGGTGATGAACTCGTCGGTCAGCTCGCGGATGCCCGACTCACCCGCCAGCAGGTTTTTCCACGTCGAGTCGAGATCCTCGCCGAGCGAGGTGGTCGCCACCATGGAGGTGACGACCACGCTCGGGAAGTTCCCACCCAGCGTCGAGTAGTCGCGGAGGGAGGGGGAGCTCATCAGTTCTGGTCTGCCTCGACCTGGGCCTTGATGGCAGCCGCAGCCTCGGGGTTCTCGCTCTCGAGCTTCTGGATGTACGAGACGGCGTCGCCGACGGTGCGCAGACCGGCGAGGTCCTCATCGGGGATCTTCACGCCGTACTTGTCCTCGGTCTGGACGGCGATCTCGACCATGGACAGCGAATCGATGTCGAGGTCGTCGACGAACGACTTCTCGAGGGTCACCTCGGACGGCTCGATGCCGGTGACTTCCTCGATGATCTCGGCGATGCCGGCAATGAGTTGTTCCTGGGTGGCAGCCACTGTGTGGTTCCCTTTCGTGTTCGGGTTGATGAATTCCGGAGCGTCTGACGGACCGGGTCGGTCCGCGCGCTTGGACAGATCGGCGTCGGGCACCGATCTTCCGGGGGTCGCGGACTAACCGCGACCGCTATCCAAGTTCTGCGATCTTCGCGATGTCGCCGGGCTCCTTGAGAGCCAGCGATGGGGTGCCCTTCAGCTCACGCTTGGCGATCCCCACGAGCGTGCCCGCCGGCGGCAGTTCCACGACGGCGGTGGCCGAGTTGTCCCGCAGGTACGCCGAGCAGAGATCCCAGCGGACCGGCCTGGTGACCTGGCCTACCAGTTTTGTCAGTGCATCGGCGCCATTCGTTACAGGCTGACCGTCCGAATTGGACAGCAGCGTGCGATTCGGGTCGGCCGGCGTGATCTTCGCGGCCGCGGCGGCGACCGAGTCCTGCGCCGGGGCCATGAAGTGGGTGTGGAAGGCGCCGGCGACCGCGAGCTTGCGGATACGGGCCTTCTCCGGCGGGTTGGCGATGAGCTCGTCGATCTTCTCGACGGCGCCCGCCGCCACGATCTGGCCGACCGCGTTGCGGTTGGCGGGGACGAGTTCGAGTTCCTCGAGGCGTGCGAGCACGGCGGCTTCGTCGCCACCGAGGACGGCGGCCATGGTGGTCGGCACGAGCGCGCAGGCCTTGGCCATCTCCGCGCCGCGGATGGCGGCGAGGGTGACGGCCTCGTCGGCCGAGATGACGCCGGTGATGGCGGCGGCGGCGAGCTCACCGACCGAGTGGCCGGCGACGACCGCGTCGGCGGGCAGTTCACCGTTCTTGCGGACCTCGTCGAAGGCGAGGAGGGCGGCGACGACGACCAGCGGCTGGGTCACCGCGGTGTCGGTGATCTCCTCTGCGGTGGCGGTGGTGCCGAGTCTTTCCAAGTCCAGTTGAGTGAGCTTGGACCACGTGGCGATCTGATCACGGTTGCCGGGCAGGTCGAGCCACGGCGTGAGCATGCCGGGTGTCTGGGAACCCTGGCCGGGAGCAAGCAACGAAAGCACGTGACCAGAGAACACCCTTTGCTCGCCCTATGTGGGTGTAGAGAAGCATGAACCTTGTCGCCGGGTTTTGTGGGGTTCCCACAAACTTGACCTCAGTGTCACCTGCTTCGTCATCAGGCTGAGATTCGTTACCGAAACGTGCTCTTAAGGCTCCTATCAGCATAAATCCCGAATCGGACATGTGGCGCGTGTGACTCATGGTGCAGGAGAGTCCGTTTTGTGCCGTAAGTGTGTCAGACGACCGACAGTCGTCGCGATCCGTAGTACATACGCATCTCGTGGATTTGTCGGATCGCGTCGTGTGATTTCCGCAATTTTCTTCAGTCTGTACCGGACAGTATTTGGATGTATGTACAGAACGCGCGCGCAGGATTCGACCGATCCGCCAGAGTCGAGGTAGGCCTCGAGCGTCGTGGTCAGCGTGGTGCCCCCTGCGGAGAGCGGACGGACCACCGATTCGACCAGTGCAGCGACCGCCGATTCGTCACCGTTGAGGGCTCGTTCGGGTAGCAGTTCGAGGCTGTGGACCGGGCGGGGTGCACTCGGCCAGCCCACCACCGCCTCGATCGCCGCCATGGCCTCGGCCGCGCTGGCATGGGCGCTCCCGAGGTTCGGCATGGTCGGTCCGATGACCACCGGCCCGTCGGCGAAGTGGGAGAGAAGAGCCGAGACGAACTTCTCCGTGGGGCGGGCGGGACCGCTGACGATGGCGACGAGCACCGAACCCTGGACCACAGATAGAGCCGACCGGTCGAACTGACGGGCCGTGTTGTGGATGGCCAGCGGCACCGACACGTTCTGCTCGGGCGGCGGGGTTCCGACGATCACGGTCGCCGGGGCGTCGGAGTCCCAGTTCAGGGCTGCCGCGCGGGAGAGGAGCTGAGGACCGGTGTCGCCGCGGACCACGGCGTCGACGACCAGGGCCTCGAGTCGGGAGTCCCAGGCGCCGCGGGATTCCGCGGCCGATGCGTAGATCGCGGCGGCCGCGAAACCGATCTCTCGTCCGTAGCGCAGGACCGACTCGGTGAGCGCTCGGAGCTGGGCGTCGTTGCGGGCGAGCAGCGGCAGCCATTTCTCGAAGAACTCCATCGCCACGCGGACCATCTCGACGGTCTGCAACAGCGTGATGCGTCGGGCGAGGTCCTGCGGCACCACCTGGAAGGCCTGGACCGTGAACTTCACGTTGCCCTCGGGATCCTGGATCCACTCGACGAAGTTCACCACCGCCGTCTGCACGACGAGCTGAACACTCGCGCGCTGCGCGGCGTCGAGGTCGCCGAAGTAGGGCAGCTGATCCTGCATGGAGTGGACCGCCTCGGTGGCGAGGCGGCCGCTGTACTGCTTGACCCGACGCAGGAGCGTGTCCGGTAGCGCGTCGTGCACGGTGGCGGGGGCCGGTACATGGGCACCCCGCTCACCGAACACGTCAGCCGGTGGTGTTGTGGGCTGATTCACTCGCGCGTCGGACACGCTCTCAATCTAGTCCCCGGAAACCGCCGCGCCGGGATCGTCGGTCTCCCCGGGTGCGGCGGTTCGGTGTCGGACTAGGCCACGCCGGGATCGCCGGTCTGCTCCGGAGCGGCAGCGACGTCGTCGATCTTGTACTTGTCCGCGGCCTGCTTGGCCACCGACATGTCGATGTGACCGTCGCGGGCGAGCGCGACCAGCACCGCGACCGCGATCGACTCGGCGTCGACGTTGAAGAAGCGGCGTGCCGCCGGCCGGGTGTCGGAGAAGCCGAACCCGTCGGTGCCCAGCGTCAGGTACGTGCCGGGCAGGTAGGCGCGGATCTGCTCCTGGACGCCGCGCATGTAATCGCTGACGCCGACGAACGGTCCGGCCGCGTCGGCCATCAGCTCGGTCAGGTAGGCGGGCGCGGGCTCGCTACCCGGATCGCGCAGTGCCTGCCGGTCGGCGCGGATACCGTCGCGGGCCAGCTCGCTCCACGACGTCACCGAGTACACGTTGGCGCCGACGTTCCACTCCTCGGCTAGCAGCTCGGACGCACGCAGTGCGTCGGGCATCGTGATGCCGGAGACCAGGATGTTGGCCGGGTACTCCTTGTTCTCCGGTGCCTTCTGGAACAGGTATCCGCCCTTGACGATGCCCTCGTGGTCGACGCTCTCGGGCTTCGCCGGTTGGCTGATCGGCTCGTTGTAGACGGTGATGTAGTAGAAGACGTTCTCCGGGTCCTCGCCGTACATGCGCGTCAGGCCGTCGTCGATGATGTGGCCGAGTTCGTAGGCGAACGCCGGGTCGTACGCGACGACGG
Source organism: Gordonia sp. GN26 (assembly GCF_054823965.1). Taxonomy (NCBI): domain Bacteria; kingdom Bacillati; phylum Actinomycetota; class Actinomycetes; order Mycobacteriales; family Gordoniaceae; genus Gordonia; species Gordonia sp. GN26. Next base: position 9,762 of record NZ_JSYC01000003.1, read on the forward strand.
CCGGGTTGGTGGCGGCGAGCAGCGGCGAGTGGCCGTCGGCATGCTGCAGACCCTCACCGGTGAGCGTCGTACGTCCGGCGGTGGCGCCGATGACGAAGCCGCGCGCCATCTGGTCGGCGGCCGCCCAGAAGCTGTCGCCGGTGCGCTGGAAACCGAACATCGAATAGAAGATGTACAGCGGGATCATCGGCTCGTCGTGCGTCGAGTACGACGTGCCGACGGCGGCGAAACTGGCTGCCGAGCCGGCCTCGTTGATGCCCTCGTGCAAGATCTGGCCCTCGGAACTCTCCTTGTACGCGAGCATCAGCTCGGCGTCGACCGAGGTGTAGAGCTGTCCGTTGCGGTTGTAGATCTTCAGGGTCGGGAACCACGAGTCCATACCGAAGGTGCGGGCCTCGTCGGGGATGATCGGCACGATCCGCTTGCCGATCTCCTTGTCGCGCAACAGATCCTTGAAGACGCGGACCAGTGCCATGGTGGTCGCGACCTGTTGTTTGCCCGAACCCTTCGCGGTGGCCTTCAGCGCCGAGGAGGTGTCGGCCTTGAGCACCTTGGACTCGGTGCGCCGGCTCGGCAGGAAGCCGCCGAGGGTCTTGCGGCGGTCCAGCATGTACTGGAGCTCCGGGGAATCCTTGCCGGGGTGGTAGTACGGCGGCAGGTACGGATCCTTCTCGAGCTGCTCGTCGCTGATCGGGATGCGCGTGCTGTCGCGGAAGGCCTTGAGGTCGTCGAGCGTCAGCTTCTTCATCTGGTGGGTCGCGTTGCGGCCCTCGAAGTGCTTGCCGAGCGTGTAGCCCTTGATCGTGTGCGCCAGGATGACCGTCGGCTGGCCCTTGTGGGTCATCGCGGCGGCGTAGGCGGCGTGGATCTTGCGGTAGTCGTGGCCACCGCGCTTGAGGTTCCAGATCTCGGCGTCGGAGAGGTCTTTGACGAGTTCCTTGGTCCGCGGGTCGCGGTTGAAGAAGTGTTCGCGGACGAACGCGCCGTCGTTGGCCTTGTAGGTCTGGTAGTCGCCGTCGGGCGTCGTGTTCATCAGGTTGACCAGGGCGCCGTCACGGTCGGCGTGCAGCAGTGCATCCCACTCGCGGCCCCAGATGACCTTGATGACATTCCAGCCGGCACCGCGGAAGAACGACTCCAGCTCCTGGATGATCTTGCCGTTGCCGCGCACCGGACCGTCGAGGCGCTGCAGGTTGCAGTTGATGACGAAGGTCAGGTTGTCGAGGCCCTCGGTGGCCGCGAAGCTGGCGAAGCCGCGCGATTCCGGCTCGTCCATCTCGCCGTCGCCGAGGAACGCCCACACGTGCTGGTCGGAGGTGTCCTTGATGCCGCGGTCGTGCAGGTAGTGGTTGAAGCGCGCCTGGTAGATCGCGTTCATCGGGCCGAGGCCCATCGACACGGTCGGGAACTCCCAGAAGTCGGGCATCAGGCGCGGGTGCGGGTACGACGGCAGTCCGCCGCCCTCGCCGGCGTGGCTGTGCTCCTGACGGAACCCGTCCATGCGGGCCTCGTCGATGCGGCCCTCGAGGTAGGCGCGGGCGTAGATGCCGGGGGAGGCGTGGCCCTGGATGAAGATCTGGTCGCCGCCGCCGGAGTGGTTCTTGCCGCGGAAGAAGTGGTTGAAGCCGACCTCGTACAGCGACGCCGACGACGCGTACGTCGAGATGTGGCCGCCCACACCGACTCCCGGCCGCTGGGCGCGATGCACCATGATCGCGGCGTTCCAGCGGATCATCTGACGGAAGCGGCGCTCGACCTCCTCGTCACCGGGGAACCACGGTTCCGCCTCGGTGGGGATGGTGTTCACGTAGTCAGTGGAGGTGAGTGCGGGGATCGAGACCCGCTTCTCACCGGCGCGCTCGAGCAGCCGCAACATCAGGTAGCGGGCGCGGCCGGGGCCGGCGGCGTCGAGCAGGGCGTCGAACGAGTCGAGCCACTCGGCGGTCTCGTCGGGGTCGATGTCGGGCAGATAGGACGCGACGCCTTCGCGGATGACGCGGACGCGGTGTCCGCTTCGTCCGGCAGCACGTCCGTTGGAGCCCGGGCCGGCGTGCTCGCTGGGAATCGTGTCCTGCGTCGCCTGGTCCATCTGGTCGGTCACGGTGATGCCTACTCCCTCTGACAGGCCGGACTCGGGGGTGGTGGTCCGGCTGCATGGTGTACGACACCGCAACTCCTTTTGTTGTGCGGTGTCACCCCTCATCGTGCCCCATGTGAGGTGGCTTGGCACCGGGCGGATCCGGGTAGGCTGCCGCGACCGGAAAGGTGCTGTAGCTTCCTTGCAGCGTTACTGACGAGTAGGGGGAGGACGATGCTGGGCACAGGGGAGGCCGGGCCCGGCCGCACAGGACACAGGGGTGTCCGGACGAGCGTGATCGTCGGCATGGCATTCGGGGGAATCATGTTGTCGGCGTGTACGTCCACGGTCGGGGGTACGGGTGTCGCGGCACCCGGTGAGGTGGCGATCTATCGGTCGGAGGTGTCGGCGTCGGCAGCCGCGCAGGTGCGGACCGAGGGCGTCGAACTCTGTCGGGAGTCGATGTCGTCGATGGTCGTGATGGTGCGCGGCTACAACACCTTCATCAAGCGGCTCAACACGACGCATTCGTATCCGGAGGTCGGGGATCTCGCCGACAAGGCGCGGGCGAGCCTGATCGCCGGTGCCGATCAGATCCGTCCGAAGATCACCGAGAGTGCGCCCGTCGACGTCGCGACGCCGGCGCGGACGTTCCTCGACTCGACGGCGCGGCTCGAGAACGCGATCCGCAAGGAGCAGCGCACCGAACTCAACCCGGTGTCCGGGCAGTGGACACGTGACAAGGCGCGTCTGCTCGAGGTGTGCGGTGAGTACACGCCGGTGCCGGCGGCGTCGTCGGCGACGCCCCGTTCCTCGGTCACCACCACCCCGGCGCCGACGAGCCCCGGGCGTTGAGCGATTTCCGGTGGTGCGGTCGGTGAAAAAGAAACGCCCGAAATCGAGTGACGTAGGTCGGCTTGCAATGTGAGGCTCTAGGCTGTTGCCTATGCTGACAAGCGAGTTGGCGTACACCGATGTACACAACGGCGACGGAAAGAACGTCCCATCACCCTCAGGAGGTCACGCGCGGTGGTAGCCGCCACAGACGGTACGGGCAGCAACGCCCAAAAACTGGGCTTCAAGGCCGGCTTGGTCGTGCAGGAAGTCGGCTGGGATGAGGACACGGACGACGAGCTCCGAGCCGCCATCGAGGACGCAATCGATGCCGAGATGGTCGATGAGGATGCCGACGACGTCGTCGACGTCGTCGTCCTCTGGTGGCGCGAAGGCGACGGAGACCTCGTCGACGCGCTGATGGACGCCATCGGACCGCTTGCCGAAGACGGATACGTGTGGGTGTTCTCGCCCAAGACCGGGCAACCGGGATACGTGGATCCGAGCGAGATCGCCGAGGCGGCCCCCACTGCGGGCCTCACCCAGACATCGGCGATCAGCCTGGGGGATTGGTCGGCAGCCCGACTCGTCCAGCCCAAGGCACGCTCGGGCAAGAAAGCATGAGCGATGCTCTGCCCACCGCGCCGCTGAGCGTCGGTGACCAGGCACCTGATTTCGAACTCCGGGATCAGAACAACCAGCTCGTGTCCCTGAGCGCGTTGCGTGCCGAGCGCAACGTGCTCGTGGTCTTCTTCCCGCTCGCCTTCACCGGCACCTGCCAGGGCGAGCTGGGCTACATCCGCGACCAGCAGCCACGTTTCGAGAACGACGACGTGACCACCGTGACGATCTCGGTGGGTCCCTCCCCGACGCACAAGGTCTGGTCGGCGGCACAGGGCTTCCTGTTCCCGCTGCTGTCGGACTTCTGGCCGCACGGCGAGGTCGCCAAAGCCTATGGCGTGTTCAACTCCGATCGCGGGTACGCGAACCGCGGCACCTTCCTCGTCAACCGCGAGGGCGTCATCGTCTACGCCGACATGGTCGGGCCGGGCGAGGTGCGGGAGAACAACGTCTGGGACAAAGCTCTCGGCGCTGCCGGCTGATCTCGATTCACAGCTCCCAGTCGCGCTGGGCGCGGGTGGGGCTATGAAAGTGCCGGGCCGCCCGTAGGCGACCCGGCACGGTTGCTGGGGAGTCAGTTGCCGGTCAGTTTGTCCTTGATGTTCTCGGCGGCGTCCTTCACCTTCTCGGCGCCGTCCTTGACCGCGGCCGAGAGCTGGTCCCCTTTGCCCTCGTTCTTCAGCTGATCGTCACCGGTGACGTCGCCTGCCGCCTCCTTGGCCTTGCCGCCGAGGTCCTCGACCTTGTTGCTGACCTTGTCGTTCAATCCCATTTCTCTCTCCTTCTCTTTGTTGATCGGCTTCTTCACTTCTCGAAGTGGACGAACGCCTGCACATGCACGTCCGACCTTCCGAGAGCTGTGGTGATCGAATCCACGGCCGCCTCGACCGGAGCGTTGATCTCGTCGTAGGAGCGGTTGGGCCGGGCGGTGACCACGACCCGGATGATGCTGCGGGCACGATCGTCGATCGCCGTGGCGGACACCTTGTTCAAGAGGGGGTTACCCTCCAGCTCGGCGGTGACCGCGGACGCGATCAACTTCGGTGCGATGGTGAGGACGCCGGTCTCGTCGGAGTCCGGGAGTTCGATGTCGTCGACCGCTCGCGGGGCGATGTTGGTGGAGATCAACAGCAATCCCCACCCCAGCGCGACGACCGCCACCGCGACGAGCACCCACAGCCACCACGCTTGTTCGGTGGCACGCTCGATCGCGGTCTCGTCGACCCGGTCGATCCACTCGTGCACCGGGTCGATGTCCGTGCGCCAGGCGATCGCGCCGCCGCCGACAGCGATCATGGTCAGCGCGACGAGCGCCACCGACAGACGGTGTAGAGAAGCCGGTAGCCGGTTCATCGGACCTTCCTCCCGTCCCGAAGTCGAAGGCGTACAACGACACGAGGTGGCGACTCGAGGACGGACACGACGTCTTCGAGTGTCGAGGCGATCAGGTCCCGGTCGGCGACCGAGGAACGTCCCTGAACGAGGGCCTTCACCTTGCGGCGGGTGACGATCGTGTCGGCGTCGTAGACGCCGGGTAGTTCGGTCACCGCCGCACTGCATCGGCGGGCCAGGTCGCTCGGGCGGGTCCACAAGCCGGGAGCGGTCAGGCGCAGATGCGATCGCTGCCGTGGCTTGACGGCGATCCAGACCAGTGCCAGTCCGACGACGAGAAGACCTGCCGCCGCCGGCCACATCCAGTCCTGCCAGCTCAGCTCGGCGATCCAGTCCGCTGCGGTGCGCGACCACTGCTGCCCGTCGAGCAGTTCGGCTTGCACCGCGATGTCGCGGATCGCGGTGACGCCCACTCCGATGAGTGCGAGTCCGAGGACGGCGCCGGCGATTGCCGCGCCGGGATGCCGTGCGGGAGTAAACGGGTGCGTCGCGGTCTCGGATTCGGCCCGATGCGATTCGGTCTGTGTGCTGGTCTGGGTCACGACGGCACCGCCCCTTCGCTCACGGGTTGTTCAGGTGACGCGGGTAGGTCTATGAACCCGCTCTTGCGGCGTTGCACCTCGCCGCGAGGGACCAGCTGACACACGGTGACGTCCACCCGTACCGGCCTTGTGCCGGTGAGCCTTTCGACCTCGTCGATGACATGGTCGCGTGTACGGCGGCTCACGTCGGCGACCGCGCATGGCCATACGAGGGCGATGTCCAGGGAGATCCGCAGCGCAGTACCGGAGGACCGCAGTGTCGCGCGCGGAAGATCGGTGCCGAGGATCGAGCGACCGGCCGTCGAGCCGAGTAGCGAGCCGACGGTGCCCTGATGCCTTGTGGCACCGGGGATGTCGAGGACCGCGCGGGTGGCGATCCGTTCGATGACCCGGTCCTCGATCGTGAGGGTGCCGGCCGGGCCCGCGGGCGCCGTCAACTCAGCCACGTCCTCGGCTCCGCAGCAGCGCACCCAGGTCGATGGTGCCGTCGCGGTTGAGTCCGAGGACGAGTCCCAACGCACCGAGCGCGAGGGCGAGGAGGAACCCGGCGAGGCCGCCGGCGACCGCCGCGAGTGCGAGCAGTAGTCCGACGAACATCCCGATGATCGCGTTGTTCACTGTGCGTCACCTTCTTTCGATGTTGGAGTGGGGCCGGTCGCGATGTCTTCGACAACGACGGCAAATGTGCGTCCGGCGATGCGTTCGGCGGTGTCTCGCACAGTGGCGGCCACGGTCTGCAGATCGAAGGACATGTCGGCGACGATGTGCACTTCGCCGATGTCGGCGTCGAGCACGATCCCGGCGACGCGTCGCCCGGGCAGATAGGTGGCCACTTCGCCGAGCAACCCGCCGTGGAGTGCTGCCACCCCGGGGACGGCAAGGACCGCATCGGCGAGGTCGTCGACGGGGTCTCGTGGCCTCGAGTTCTCCGCGTGTGCCTCGGGGAGATCCCCGGTTGTCACTGGACCCGGGGGGCGTCGTCGGTCTGTTCGTCGTCGTCGAACGCGATGTCGTGGACGGTGACGTTGACCTCGGTCACCTCGAGACCGGTCATCTGCTCGATCGCGGAGATGACATTGCGGCGGATCGCGGCGGCCAACTGGTGGATGGCGACGCCGTATTCGGCGACGATCGAGACGTCGACCGCGGCCTGACGTTCCCCGACCTCGACCTCGATGCCCTGAGTGGTGCTCACCGAGGTGCCGGGCAGGACGTCGCGCACCTTGCCCACCACGCGCTCGGTGGTCCCACCCAGGTCGTGGACGCCGTCGATCTCACGTGCGGCGATCCCGGCGACCTTGGCGACGACGACGTCGGCGATCGAGGTGCGGCCGCGGTCTGCGGTGGTGTCGCGTCGGGCCAGGGCGCGGCCGGTCGCCGCGTCGGCGTCCGAGGACACGGTGGCCTTGCGTGCGTCGCCGTCGGTCGGGGCGTCCTTGGTGGCCGTTCCGGTCGAGTTCGCAGCCATGTCGTTCTCCTTCGGTCGAGGTTCTCGTGGGCGAACCGCACCGATGCGCTATCGCAAAGGTTCTGTGCAATCCGTCTGTAGGGTGAGTCGGGTGGGACGGGGGGAGTTGCACGCATGAACTGGAGTGATTCGGCTCACAGAGAGTCGATCGACCTGGACGACCTGGGCGACGACGAGCTGGCCGGGGCGGCTGCGGTCGGGGACACCGAGGCATTCGCGGTGCTCGTTCGCCGAGTGACGCCGCCATTGGTCCGGTACCTGGGGCGAATGGTCGACGACCCCCAGACCGCAGAGGACCTCACGCAGGAAGCGCTGCTTCACGCGTGGAAGGGCCTGCCGAACTTCGCGTTCCGCAGTACGTTCCGGACCTGGGTCTTCACCATCGGACATCGAAAGGCGGCTGACCATCACCGACGTCGCCGGGATACGCCGTTCGACGACGAGCGCTTCGCAGATCTCGAGGCCGCGGGCCCGCTTCCGGTGGAGGAGGCCGAGCGGCAGGAGTTGATCGACGCGCTACGCGCCGAACTCGACAACCTGCCGTCCAATTCGAGAGCCGCCTGGTGGCTCAAGGAAGTGGAGGGCCTTACCCTCGAGGAGATAGCCCAGGTGCTGCGCATCAGCACGGGATCGGTTCGCGGGCACCTGCAACGGAGCCGCAAATTCCTCCACACCCGCCTGGCGCCGTGGGACCCTGGAAAAAGATCATCGAGGCCGAACTCGGACGAGCGGGAAGGAGAGGTCCATGCCTGACGCACACGACCTCACCGATGCCTGGCTCGTCGACGCCACCCGGCAACTCGCCGATCCGCCCGGCGACGTCGACAGGTTGATCTCGTCGATCTCCGCCGGACTCAGTCGAATTCGACGACCCGCCCGCGCGTTGGCGTCGGATGGTCGGCGCATCAAGATCACCGACGCGGTCGTCAAACAGATGATCGCGATCCGGACCCGGCGGCAGCTCGGACGCCTCGTCGTGTTCGCGGCCGTCGACGGCGCCGACGACACGATCACCGGAATCCGCGTCGGGTTGATCGCGCGCTACGCCGACGACCTCATCGCCCTGTCCGACCGGGTGCGCGACGTCGTCGAGGACGTCCTCCTCGAGACGATCGGACCCGAAAGCAGCGCTGAGGCGCGACGGAACATCGCGGTTCGCTGGCAGGACGTCTACACGCGGGAATGGCTGAGCAACTGAGCGTTTTACAGCTCGAAACCGCGCTGAGCGCGGGTTGGGGCCATGGATCGGCTGATGTGGTGCGCGCAAAGGGATTCGAACCCCTGACCGCTGGTGTGTAAGACCAGAGCTCTACCGCTGAGCTATACGCGCGTGCGCCGTCACGTTCGGCACCTGCGAGAACGAATCTAGCGGGTCGGCGTCGATCGCCCAAAACTGCCCTTCGATACGCCCCTCCGCAGGCTCCGGGGCTACTCAGGGAGCGAGGGGGGTACGCCCACCTGCAGGCTCCGGGGCTACTCAGGGAACGAAGGGGGGACCGGCGAACCTCACTTCGACCTGCAGACTTCGGTCGACGTCTGCAGGTCGAGATGAGGTTCGCCGGTCGAGGACTCAGGCGAAGATCGGCGGGAGCGCAAGCACCATGATCGCGCCCCAGATCACGTGGGTGATCGCGGGCGCGAGGACGCCTGCGGTGCTGCGACGCAGAATCGCGCAGACGGTGCCCAGGACGGCGCCGGCGAAGCCGAGCATCACGTTGCCGCTGGCCATGGTGACCAACACGTAGATGACCGTCGACACCAGGACCGGATTGTGGGGGCGGGCCGCCGAGTAGACCGACCCGCGGAAGAACAGCTCCTCGGCGAGGCCGTTGACCACGGTGATCACGGTGACGATGGCGAGGCTGCCGTAGTCGGCGAAGGCGAGCACCTGGTTCGCCAGGTCGCTGACGCCGGGGATCATCCGGGCGATCAGACCACCGACGACGAACGCCGCACCGACCGCGAGACCGACGACGGTGCCCAGGCCGATGGCCCCGAGACGGTCCGGGGGACGCGAGGCGACCGGGCTATAGGCACCGAGCCGCAGCGGACCGGAGACAAAGGCGCCGACAATCCACACCACGGCCATGCCGACCGTCAGCGGGTAGAAGGCGGTGTCGCCGGGCTCCACGCGCAGCGAGATGCCGAGCATGACGGCCCCGATGACGAGGAAGGCACCGACCAGCCAGCGGCGTCGTACGTAGTGGGAACCCGGATCGGGATCACGATCCAGTGCTATCGAGTTGTAGAGGTCGCGAGCCAGTGCAGTCACCAGCAGTCGTCACCACCTAGGTCGGTCGTCAGCGGACACAGGTCGGTCAGGGACGGGTCGGCAGAAGAGCTCCGGCGATCTTCGCCGACACACGCAGCGTGCCACCGATCGTCCCGACGGCGCGGCGTTTGACGCGCAACCAGTCGCCGCCGGCCCACGCGGGATCGGTGTCGGCGAGATGGTGCAGGTCGTGCAGATCGCAGACGGACCGGGGATACGGGGATTCGACGGACGCGCGCACGGCGTCGCGCATCGGTGTCAGGCCACCTTCGGGTGGTGGCACCAGCTCGCGGATGCTGTGCTCCGACGCCGTCATCGAGTGGTTCAACGACGTCACGAGTTCCTCGGTGAGTGACGCCGGGACCGGCACGAACATGCCGCCGAGGCGGCCGGCGAGACGGGTGCTCACCCCGAAGACGGGGAGCCGCAACCGCGGGAAGCGGACCGCGGAGATGTACTCGTGGAGGATCGAGATGTAGCGCGCGTGGTCGGGTCCGGAGATGTCGTATTCGCCTGGCGGAAGCGATGACTCACACGCGGCGACGAGGTAGTGGATGGCGTCGCGGATGGAGATCGGGTCCATCTCGTTGGTGATCCAGTCGGGTTCGGGGATCACCGGCAGGCGGTCGGCCATGTAGCGGATGATCTCGAACGACGTCGATCCGGCGCCGATGATCACCGCCGCACGCAGCCAGACGAGTTCCGGACCGTCCTCGATGACGAGCCCCTCGGCGACGTCGGCGCGGCTCTGCAGATGCGACGAGAGTTTGTCGTCGCCCGGCACGAAGCCGCCGAGGTAGATGATCCGGCCGACGCCGGCATCTCGCGCGGCCTCGGCGACGTTGCGTGCCGCGTCGCGATCGCCGTTCGCGAAGTCCGCCTGCCCGATCGCGTGGACCAGGTAGTAGATCGCGTCGACGCGCCCGGCGTCGGAGATGGCCTTCTTGACCGAGATCGGGTCGTCGGCGTCCATGGCCACCTTGGTGACGTCTGCCGACCAGCCGAACCGGTCCAGTTTGCGGGTGTCTCTGGACGTCACCACGACCTCGTGACCCTGCCTCAGCAATGCGCATACGAGCCGGGAACCCACATACCCGGTCGCCCCCGTGATGAGTAGCCTCATGCCTTCGACCGTAGAGAATATTCGACGATCCGGTCGGAACCGCAGGTCAGCGGGTCAAGGACGAGCGGACATCGCGCGTCGATAACGTTCGGCGACCTGGTCGTGATACTCCGCGACGGCGCCCAGTTCGACACGTAATTCGTCGGGTTCGATGACGGTGAAGTCGGCATCGAAGGCGTGCATCCAGCGTGCGATCGATGTCAGCGAGGTGCTGTAGACGGTCACCTCGCAGCTGTTCTCGTCACCGGATTCGAGGGCGCCCCAATAGTGGTGGATCATCGGCGCGACCTCGTCGAGGGGCAGGTGGATGCGGACCCGCGCGATCGCCTGTTGCTGCAGTGCGCCGAGGCCACGGGCGACGAAGGCCGCCGCGCCGCCCTCCGGTGGCTCGCGCGGGCTGAAACGGGGGCCGGTGGGGATCTTCGGCTCCATGCGGTCGACGCGGAAGGAGCGCCAGTCGTCGCGGGCGAGGTCGAAGCCCACGAGGTACCAACGGTTCCCGTTGCGCACCAGACGGAACGGCTCGACCTCGCGTCGACTCTCCTCGCCGTCGTTGCGCCGGTAGTCGAATCGCAGGCGTTCGTTGCGATGGCAGGCAGTGGCGATGTCGGTGAGGCGTTCGGCTGGGACCGCACTCGTCGGAGCCTCGCGCGGGATGGCCTCGATCCGCAGCGCGTCGAGACGGTGCTGGAGTCGCGACGGCATGACCTGACGCAGTTTCGCGAGCGCCCCGGCCGAGGCCTCGGCCATGTCGGCGACCGCGCCCGTCGTCACCGCGTCGAGCCCGAGCGCGACAGCGAGAACCTCCTGGTCGTCGAGGAGCAGGGGCGGCATCTCCGCACCGGCCCCGAGCCGATACCCGCCGCGCGCACCGACATTCGCGTCGACGGGGTAACCGAGCTCGCGGAGCTTGTCGATGTCGCGCCGCACCGTGCGGGTCGTGATGTCGAGGCGTTCGGCGAGCTCTCGGCCCGACCATTCCCGCCGTGTCTGCAGCAGCGACAGCAGAGCCAGCAGCCGGGCCGAGGTTTCCAACATGCAGACATCCTGCCGCAAGATGCGGACAGGTTCTGTCCTTGTTCGGTGAATCGGGCGCTGCTCGTCGCGGTGCGTCATGCGGTCGTGGTGCACACCGACCCCGATAGGGTTGGTGCGGTCCGGGTCTCGCCGGGCGCACGACGCAAGGAGCATCACATGCCGACGACCATCCTGCCGCTCGCCGAGGTCACCGAAGGCCTGATCGCCCAGTGGGCCGCGATCGCCGACGTCGCCGCCGGACTCACCGACGAGCAGTGGGCGGCGGCCTCGGTGCTCCCCGGATGGACCAACGCCGACATCGTCGCGCACATCATCGGCACCGAGAGCATGCTCGACGGCCGTGATGTGGAGGCCACCCGCACGGTCAGCGCACTCGACCACGTGCGGAATCCGATCGGCGAGCTCAACGAGAAGTGGGTCGACCACTACCGTCCGACGCCGCGCGCCGAGGTCCTCGCCGCGCTCGACGAGATCATCACGGTGCGCACCGCGGCGCTGAAGGCGATGACGCAGGAGCAGTTCGACGCCCCGTCGATGACTCCGGCCGGCGCCGACACCTATGGACGCTTCATGCGCATCCGCGTCTTCGACTGCTGGATGCACGAGATCGACCTGCGCGACGGCACCGACGGTTCCGCCGTCACCGATCCCGTCCCCGCATCGTTGGCACTGGACGAGATCAGCGCGTCACTGCCGTTCGTCGTCGGCAAGCGCGCCGACGCACCCAAGGGCAGCAAGGTGCTCTTCGACATCACCGGTCTGTCGGCGCGAACCGCTCGGATTCTCGTCGGCGACCGCGCGTCGCTGGTCGAGGAATTCGACGGCGGCGACGCGTCGGCCGATGTGCGTCTCCGGATCGACGCCGCCAACCTCGCCCGCTGCGCCGGTGGTCGCCGGGACGCCGACCCGAATGCAGTGGATATCGACGGCGACGCCGCGCTGGGGAACGCGATCCTCGATCGGATGAACTACGTGATCTGAGCGGTTCGCACCTCGACCTCCTATACCGCCGAGTGCTGCGAAATTTCGTCCCCCTCACGGTGATTCGAGGGCATATTGCCCTCGGATGGCCCTGAGGGGGACGAATTTCTCGGTCGATGCGGAGAATTGCGGTCGACTCACCAGGCCTTCGAGGCTCGTCGCTTGCGCTCCTCGCACCTCAGGCAGCGAGGTGGTGGCTCGTCGCTTGCGCTCCTCGCATCTCAGGCAGCAGGGGCGCTACTCGCCGACCGTCGCCTTCTGGATCAGGAGGTTCTGGTTCGGCGGTCCGGACTGGGCGCCGGGTTTGGCGGGGGTGAACCCGCCCGCGACGATCTTGTCCAGGACGGCGAGTCCGGACGGGTCCATGGTGCCGACGATGGAGTAGGTCAGCGGGAGGTCGGTGTCGTCGGCGAGCATGAAGAACGTCGTCGAGCCGGTGGCACCCGTGTCGTCGGGGAGGTCGAGGATGCCGACGGTGCCGCGTGGGTAGGTGACCTGCGGGATGCCGTTGTTGTCGGTGCCGGCCGACGGGAGATCCTGGGGCAGTTCGTCGGGGCTGGTCCAGCCGGGGTTGGTGCCCTCCTTGCCGCCCGACGAGCCGCAGATCAAGTACTTCGCCGACGCCCGGTGGCACTTGCTGCCGTCGTAGAACCCGGACTTGATCAGCGACACCATCGCGCCGACGTTGCACGGGGCCTCGGCCCGGTTGAGCGTCATCGTGATGGTGCCCTGAGCGGCGATCGGGATCTGGGCGTCCACGGTGCCGGTGTTCGGCTGGGTCGACGCAGGTGCCGGCTGGGTGATGCCGCCGACGACCGTGCGCGTCGGGTAGTCGCAGGCGACGGTGCCCGCAGGCATCGCCTGCTTGGAGGTGTCGGGGTCCGGCGGTTCATCCCCGCCGTTCGACAGTGCGACGACGATGCCGGTGACCGCGAGGGCGATCACCACCACGCCCACGGCTACGGCGATCGCGATGTTGCGGCCGGTGTTCGACTTCCGTGGCGGCGGGGTCGGGGAGCCGCCCCACTGGTTGGGCCCGGAGAACGCCTGGGGTCCCGAGAACGACTGCGGACCCGAAAACCGCTGCGGTCCCGAATACGACTGCGGCCCGGAGTGGGGCGGTCCGGAATAGGGCTGCGGCCCCGACGGACCTGAGAATCCCTGCGGCCCGGAAGTTCCCGGGGGAGGGCCGTATCCACCGGCGGAGCCGGGAGAATGCTGCGGCCCGTGGACATTCGGGCCGGAGTTCAGGCCGCGGACCATCGTCGGGTCGGATGCCATGGAGCCGCCCGGCGTCGGGTGGGCACCCGGCGGTTGGTGCTGCGGCGTGGGGGATTGGGGCGGGCGGGGAGTGTGGGGCGGCGGGGTCAGGCCCGCGGGTGGGATCGGCTGGGGTACGACGGTCGGTGGTGCCTGCTCTGCCGGAGGTGTCTGAGGTTGGGTCGCCGGGCTCGATGCTCTGCCCGCCAACGCGTCGGAGGCCGCGTGGATGAGTTCGCGCGCGCTCGGGAAGCGCTGACCCGGGTCCTTGGCGAGGCCGCGCGCGATCACCGGGTCGAGCGGGCCGCCCGTCTGCGGTGGCGGCTTGGTGATGTGCGCGGTCATCAGGCCCTGATCGGTCTTCGCCGGGAACGGGGTCTGGCCGGTGACGCATTCGTACAGCACGCAGGCGAGGGCATAGTTGTCCGAAGCCGGGCCGGCCGGCTCGTCGCCGAAACGCTCCGGCGCCATGTAGGCCAGTGTGCCGAGCGCGGTTCCCACCTGTGTCAGGCGACTGTCGGTGGTGCCCTGCGCGATTCCGAAGTCCACGAGGTAGGCGAAGTCGTCGGAATCGACGAGGATGTTGTCTGGTTTGATGTCACGGTGGACGAGGCCGTCGCGGTGCGCGGCGTCGAGCGCTGCGGCGACCTGGCCCAGGATGCGGACGGCTCGATCCGGCGGGAGGGGACCGGAACCGAGCACCTTGCGCAGATCCTGACCGTCGACGAGGCGCATGTCGATGAACAGGACGCCGTCCTTCTCGCCCCAGTCGTGGATCGGGATGACGTGCGGATCGGACAGTTTCGCCGCGGTCTTCGACTCGCGCTCGAACCGTTCGCGGAAATCCTTGTCGTGCACCAGATGCGGCGGGAGAACCTTCAGGGCGACGCGTCGTTCCTTGACGGTGTCGTAGGCCTCGTACACCTCCCCCATGCCGCCGCGACCGAGGAGTCTGTCGATGCGGTACGGGCCCAGTGTGGTGCCCGCTCTCGACGATGGATCGGTCACGTCATCCTCGGTTCTACGATCGTCAGATCTCGGCCGGCGGTCGAAACCACCCTAACGACTGGCGAGAGACTTCGTACATCGACCGGACGCGCGACCGTCGGTAATCACGGCCGCTCCGATGCGACGTCGGCGTCCGTGAGACCCGGGCCGCGGGCGAAGTCGCGGGCCTTGGCGCCCGAGAGGATCTGTGCAGGTAGGGGATCGCTGAGCAGGGTGCGGACGAGGGTTGCCGACGCGTCGAGCGGGGCGTCGCTGCCGACGATGACGATGTTGCCGGTGCGACGGCCCTTGAGCATCGCGGCGTCGGCGATGAGCAGGAGGTGGTCGAAGACCGATGCGACGGTGGCGGCCTCGGCCCGCGCTCCCGCGAGATCCCGGCTGTCACCGCAGTTGGCGAGGTACAGCCCGCCCGGCACGAGCACGTCGCGCACGGCGGTGGTGAACTCGCGGGTCGTCAGATGTGCGGGCGTGCGGTCGCCGGCGAAGGCGTCGCGGACGATCACCTCGCGTGTGCCCGGCTGCAGCGAGCTCACGACCTCGCGCGCGTCGCCGACCCGGATTCGCAGCTTGGGGGCACGGGGTAGGTCGAACCACTCGCGCACGAGGCGGGCCAGCTCGCCGTCGACCTCGACCGCCACCTGCCGCGCGTCGGGGTACTGGTGGTCGAGGTAGCGGGCGAGTGCGCAGGCCGCCCCGCCGAGATGGAGGACGCGCAACCGGTCCGAGGTGGGGTGGCGTTCGGCGATGACGGCGGCCATCTGGCGCAGGTACTCGAAGTCGAGCACGGTCGGGTCGTCGGGGTCGATGTGCGAACTGTGCGCACCGTTGACCGTCAGCAACCAGCCGCCGGCGATGGTGTCGCGCGCGAGTTCGGCGACACCGGTGTCGATGACGTGCCGACCCGGGGTCGGTTCCGCGGTTGACCTGGCCACGGGTCGAGTCTGGCACGAGCACGGTCGATACCATCGCGCGGTGCCCCTGACCCGTGAGCAGCGCAACCGACCCGCACGACGAGCCCTGTCGACCGCAGCCGGGCTCGTCGCGGGCTTCCTCCTCGACAAGGCACTGGGCGACCCGTCGACGGGGCATCCGGTCGCCGGTTTCGGTCGGCTGACGTCGGCGCTCGAACGTCGCATGTACCGCGATTCGCGGACCGCCGGTGCCGGCCTGCTCGCGGTGGCCGCGGGCGGCGTCGTGGTCGCGGGAGCCGCTGCGACGGCTGGGCGTCGGGCACCGGCCCTGGTGACGCTGACCGCTGCCTCGACCTGGATCGCGCTGGGCGGGACCTCGCTGTGCCGGGTGGGCGATGCGGTCGCCGATGCCCTCGAAGCCGACGACATCGACGCGGCGCGCGCCTTGATCCCGAGCCTCTGCGGCCGGGACCCGGAGTCGCTCGACGAGGCCGGGATCTGTCGGGCGGCGCTCGAGTCGATCGCCGAGAACACCTCGGATGCGACCGTCGGACCGTTGTTCTGGGGAGCGGCCGCCGGCGTACCCGGAATCCTCGGCTACCGCGCGGTCAACACCCTCGACGCCATGGTCGGGTACCGCAACGAGCGCTATCGCGACTTCGGCTGGGCGGCCGCGCGGCTCGACGACATCGCCAACATCGTCCCCGCGCGTCTCGCGGGTGCGCTGATAGTCCTGGTCTCGGGCGAGCCCCGACGTGCCGCACGAGCCTGGCGACGCGACAGTCACGCGCACCCGAGCCCGAACGCCGGGGTCGTCGAAGCTGCGTTCGCCGGAGCCCTGGGGGTGCAGCTCGGGGGTCGGACCGTCTACCCGCACGGCGTCGAACAACGGCCGACGCTGGGTTCCGGGCCGGCGCCGAAACCTGCCGATCTACGCGCTGCGGTCCACTTGTCGCGGCGGGTTCAACGGGCGACCCTGGCCGCGGGCGTGGCGGGGTGCCTGATCCGGTTCGGGATCAGCCGCCGTAGCGCCGGCTGAGCTTGTCCCGTACGTCGTCGTCCTGCCTGCGGGGGTCGGGCGTCGCGTCGCGGACATCGCCGACCGTGTCCTCGGCGACGGGACCGTGCCCGATGCGTCCGACGTTGTGGACCACCGTGGTGCCGCTCGCGGCGCGCAGTTCCTCGCGCATCTGCCGACGACGTTCGGCGCGGGAGGCGGCGGTACCCGGCTGTGTGGTCGATCCGGTATCCGCGGCATGGGTCGCGGTATCTGCGTCGACGACTTCACCGGTTCCGGCGGTGGCCTCCGCTGCGGGAGCGGACCGTGCGGCGGCAGCGCGCCGGCGTGAACGGATCTCGGCGACCAGGAAGTACAGGACGCCGAGCGGCGCCATGATCCCGAAGGCGAGCCACTGCAGCCCGTACGAGAGGTAGGGGCCGGTGTCGAGCTGGGGGAGCGGGATCTCTCCCAGGGAGCCCGGTTGGTCCGGGGACAACTGCAGGTAGAAGTCGTCCATCGACGTACCGGTCGCAGTCCCGACCAGCCCCGGGTTGATCGACGGGACCGTGAGTACACCGTTGTCGGAGAGCGAGCCGCGGTCGGCGCTGACGCTTTCCGCCGCGCGTATCCGTCCGTCGATGGTCTGCTCACCGGCCGGCGGCGCCGGGACGTCGGGGACCCCGCCCTCCACAGGTCGGACGAAACCGCGATTGATCAGGAGCACGCGATCGGAACCGGTCACCGCGAACGGCGTCAGGACGACCACGGCGGGGCGTTCCTGGATGTTGCGCAGCCGCACCAGGGCCTGCTGGTCCGGCAGGTAGCGGCCGGTCACCTCGACCTCGCGCCACTCGGTCGACGGGTCGAAGGTCGACGAGGGCGCCACCTCGGCCAGCGGCGCGGTCTCGAGCGACGTCGCGGTACGGATCAGATCGTTGCGGCGTTCGGTGTCGGAGTTCTTCCCCAGCTGCCACGGCGCGAGGAGGGTGAAGCAGGCCACGGCGAACGCCACGACGACGACGCCGAGGGCAATCCACCCGGGACGCAGGATCGTTCGCAGCACGTGCACGATGCCCAGGTTACTCAGCGCATGTAGCGTGATCGAATGCGAGACTTCATCTGTTTGAACTGCGGCCAGCGTCTCTCCTTCGAAAACAGTCTCTGTCTGAACTGCAAGAGCCCGCTCGGGTTCTGGCTCGAGTCCCGCTCCATCCAGACCCTCGACGACACCGGGCGCGCCGAGGTCGACGGCGTCCTCCTCGAGCGATGTGCCAACACCAAGGTCGCGCAATGCAACTGGCTGGTGAAGTGGACGGGTAACCCCGAGCTCTGCCGGTCGTGCGAGCTGACGCGCACCCGTCCCGGCGACGACGATCCCGAGGCGCTGGTGGTGTTCGGCCAGGCCGAGACCGCCAAGCGACGTCTCGTTCTCGAACTCACCGAGCTCGGGTTGCCGATCGAGAATCGTGACGAGAATCCCACCACGGGTCTCGCCTTCGACCTGCTCTCCAGTGCCCAACAGAACGTCATCACCGGCCACGCCAACGGAGTCATCACCCTCGATCTCGCCGAGGGAGACGACGTCCATCGTGAGCAGATGCGCGTCGAACTCGACGAGCCGTACCGGACTGTCCTCGGACACTTCCGGCACGAGGTCGGCCACTACTACCAGCTCGTCCTGATCACCGACGACCGTCGGCCGGGGTTCGAGGAACTGTTCGGCAACCCCGACGACGACTATCAGGCCGCGCTCGACCGGCACTACAAGGAAGGTGCGCCGGAGGGGTGGCGGAAGAACTTCGTCTCCTCCTACGCCACGATGCACCCTGCGGAGGACTTCGCCGAGACCTTCGCGCACTACCTGCACATCCGCGACACCCTCGACACCGCCGCCGCGTTCGCGATGGCGCCCTCGGGTACGACGCTGGAGGGAGTCCCGCCGGGCGACGTGGGCTTCGACCGCATCATCGACGAGTGGCTGCCGCTGACCTGGGCGCTCAATCAGATCAACCGGTCGATGGGTCACCCGGACCTCTACCCGTTCGTGCTCCCGGCGCCGGTGCTGGAGAAGATCCGCTTCGTGCACAACCTGGTGGCACCGGTCGGCTGAGACCGGTCGGTCGGCTGGGCGTGGTCGTCAGGCCACGCCCAGCTGAATCCGCACCCAGTCGATCAGGCCGGGGACCGCGCTCTCGATCTGTTCGCGGGTCGCCACGAAGTCGTCGGTGCTGCCGTAATACGGGTCGAGCAGGGCGAGATCATCGGCGGGTGCCGACGGGTCGAACGACCGCAACAGTCGCGTCCGGTCGCCGAGCCGCTTCCGCTCGAGCTCCCGGACGTGGCCGTCGTCCATCGCCAGGAAGCGATCGGCGTCGAAGTGTTCGGGTCCGAGCAGCGCCGCCACGTGGGCGTCGGAGTAGCCGTGAGCGAGCAGTTCGGTGCGGGCGCGGTTGTCGGCCGGTTCACCGACGTGATAACCGGTGATACCGCAACTGCTGACGCGCACCTTGCCACCCAGGCCCGCGTCGTCCAAAGCGGTCCGGAAGATGTTCTGCGCCATCGGCGACCGGCAGATGTTGCCCGTGCACACGAAACAGATGTGTAGTTCTTCAACCACTGGTGTCTACCTCAGCTCGACGCGCCGACGCGCTCGGTGATCGAGGGCGTCGGTCACATACCCAGGACGTCGCGCAATTCGGCTGTGGACTCAACCGCCCAAGCGGCGTCCTGTTCCTCCCCGTGCAGAGAGTAACCCCATCTGACCAGGATCGCTGAGATGCCGAAGGCCGCAGCGCCGTGCACATCGTGACTGCGATCGCCGATCATCACGACCGGCGCGGTGACGTGGCCGGTGTCGGCGTCGACGGGCAGCCCCAGCTCGGCGACCGCGTGGGCGATGACGTCGGCCTTGTGGCGACGCGTGCCGTCGTCGCTGGCGCCGGCGATGTACTTGAAGTGGTCGGTGAGACCGAAGTGCTCGAGGATCTTGTGTGCGGTGGTCTGGTTCTTCGACGTCGCGACCGCCATCGTGCGCCCCGACGCGGACAGATCGGCTAGGACGTCGGGCATCCCGTCGTAGACCGCGTTCTCCCGCCAGCCGATCTCGGTGTAGCGCTCCCGGTAGGCGCGCATCGCCGCTTCCGCGACCTCTGGGGCGAGCCCCAGACCGTTGAGGGTGTCGATCATCGGCGGTCCGACGATGCCCGCGACGACCTGCGGGTCGGGCTCGGGCGCGTCTACGGCGGCGAGGGCGTGACGGAAGCTGTTGGCGATACCCGCGAAGCTGTCGGTGATCGTGCCGTCGAGGTCGAAGAGCAGCACAGTGTCGGGATGGCGGGGATCTGGCGGCGTCAACACGCGTCCATCGTGCACGTAAGGTCAATAGACATGACAGCTGGGTCTGGCGTCGCATCTCCATCCGACCTCTCCGATCCGGATCGGCACGGCGATCAGGACGCGGCACCCGGTCTCGTGGATTTCGCCGTCAATGTCCGTGGCACGCCACCGCCGTTCGTCCTCGACGCCATCACGCGCGGTCTCGGCGACCTGGCCCGGTACCCCGGCCTCGACGACGAGCGGCGCGCGGTCGAGGCGATCGCCGCCACCCACGGGCGCGCACCTGGCGACGTACTGCTGTTGTCCGGCGCGGCCGACGGTTTCGAGATGCTCCCGCGACTCGGCGTGCGCCATGCCGCGCTCATCCAGCCGTCCTTCACCGAACCGGAGATCGCCCTGCGCGCCGCGGGAGTGCCCATCACCCAGGTGACCCTCGACGAGCCGTGGCGGCTGTCCGGGGCGCAGGTGCCCGACACCGCCGACCTGGTGATCCTGGGCAACCCCACCAACCCGACGTCGGTGCTGCATCCGCGGGAGTCGATCGACGCGCTGCGGCGTCCGGGACGCCTCATCGTGGTCGATGAGGCCTTTGCCGATCTCACCCGTGGCGTAGACGGTGGACTCGAGCCGCAGTCGCTGGCATCGGCCAACTGGCCGGACCTCATCGTGATCCGCAGTGTGACAAAGACTTTCGGACTCGCCGGGCTCCGAGCCGGATATCTTCTCGCGGCGCCGGAGATCCTCGCACGACTGCGTGCGGGGCGTCGTCCCTGGGCGCTGTCGACACCCGCGTTGGCCGCCCTGACCGCCTGCCTCGGCGACGAGGGACACCGCTACTGCGCCGAGCAGGCCCGGCGGGTTGCGGCCGAGCGCGCCGAGATGGTCGACGAACTCACGCGGATCGGACTCGTCGTCGTGGCGGAGCCGGCCGCGCCGTTCGTCCTCGTCGAGGTGCCGCGGGCCACCGAGGTCAAGCAACGCCTCGTCGACCGCGGGTTCGCGGTGCGCAGCTGTGCCAACTTCGTCGGACTCGGCGACGGCCATCTGCGGTTGGCGGTACGTCCGGTTGATCAGGTCCGCGCACTGACCGCGGCGATCGAGCAGGTACGAGAGGAGATGAGGGATGGGAACCGAGTCGACGTCTGAGCGGGTCACCGTCGGGGAGGTGGTCGACGCCGTCGAGCGTGCGTATCCACCGGCGCTCGCCGAGTCCTGGGACGCCGTGGGGCTCGTGTGCGGCGACCGTTCCGAACCGGTGCATCGGGTCCTGGCGTGCGTCGACGTGACCGATGCCGTCGTCGAGGCGGCCGTCGCCGAGAAGGCGGATCTGGTGATCGCCCATCATCCGCTGCTGATGCGGGGCGTCACGTCGGTGGCCGCGGACACCCCGAAGGGGCGCATCGTGCACCGCCTGATCCGCAACGGCATCGCGCTGTTGTCGGCCCACACCAACGCCGACAGTGCGCGACCGGGTGTGTCCGACGCCCTCGCCGACCTGCTCGGCGTCGTCAACACCGTGCCCATCGAACCGAAATCCGCTGCACCGCTCGACAAATGGGTGGTCATGGTCCCCGAGGGCAACGTCGAACAGGTCAGTGAGGCGATGTTCGCCGCCGGTGCCGGTGCGATCGGCGACTACCGCGACTGCTCCTGGACGGTGGTGGGCACCGGCCAGTTCGAGGCCCAGGAAGACGCATCGCCGACGATCGGGGAGATCGGCACCCGCACCCACGTCGACGAGGCGCGGGTGGAGATGGTCGCCGACCGGTCCATCCGCGGGTCCGTGCTCCGGGCACTGCGCAACGCGCATCCGTACGAGGAACCGGCATTCGACGTCTTCGAGCTCGCCGACCTCGGCAGTGACCTGGGTCTGGGTCGGGTCGGATCGTTGCCGGAGCCGATGACGCTGCGGGACTTCACCGGGCTCGTCGCCCGTGCGCTGGGCGCGCCGTCGGGAATCCGGGCGGCCGGCGATCCGGATGCGCTGGTGCGCACGGTCGCGGTCTGCGGTGGAGCGGGCGATTCGCTGCTCGGGCGCGTGCGCGGGCTCGGCGTCGACGTCTATGTGACCGGCGACCTCCGTCACCATCCCGCCGACGAGAGTCTGCGCGACGGTGGACCGGCACTCGTCGACGCCGGCCACTGGGCCACCGAGTTCCCCTGGTGCGCCCAGGTTGCGGAGCTGGTCCGCACCGAATGGGACGTGCCGGTGGTGGTGTACGACACGCCCACCGACCCGTTCGTACTGCACAGCTTCGGATGACGCCCGCAGGACCGCATTATTAAACGCCATCCGCCCGCCGGGACGCCGGGACCAGCCGCGTACGGTAGGGGGACTTCAGAACTTCAGAGAGAGGAGGCCGCAATGAAAGTCGACGCCGGAGTGCAGCGTCTGTTGCTCGATCTCGCGGACTCCGATGCCGAGATCAACCGACTCGAGCATCGCCGCAAGAACTTGCCCGAGAACGCCGAGATCGCCGAGCAGGAGAAGGCGATCGACGCTGCCCGTGACGATCTGGTGCGCGCGGAGATCTCCGCCGAGGACCTGGGGCGCGAATACCGCCGCATCGAGTCCGAGGTGACCGGGATGGCCAACCGCGAGGCCAAGGACTCCAAGCAACTGGCGGCCGGCGGGCTGGCGCCCAAGGCATTGTCGGAGCTGCAGCACGAACTCGCCGGACTCGGACGCCGTCGCGCGGCCTTCGAGGAGGAGATGCTGACCCTCATGGAGCAGCAGGAGGCCGTCGAATCGGAGCGCGACCGCGCCGCCGCGACGATCTCACACCTCGAGGAGAAGATCGCCGACACCCGGGTCCGCCGGGACCAGTCCCTCGCGAGCATCGAAGAGGACCTCACGCGCGCCCACGAGAAGCGGGACACGCTCGCCGCGGAGATCGACGCCGACCTGCTGGCCGTCTACGACAAGCAACGCGCCAACGGTCGCATCGGCGCAGGACTCCTGCGCGCACGGCGTTGCGGCGCCTGCCGGATGGAACTCGACCGCGGCACCATCGCCTCGATCAGCGCGGCACTGTCCGACGAGGTCATCCGCTGCGAGGAATGCGGCGCCATCCTCGTGCGGACCGCCGAATCGGGGATCTGACCACTGTGGGCGAGAAGTCCCCGTCCTGGCAGGGGCAACGGAGTTCGCCGACCCGGTTCATCCTGCTGCGCCACGGCCAGACGGCGCTGTCGGTGGATCGTCGGTACTCCGGTCGCGGCAATCCCGAGCTGACCGCGGAGGGTCTGCGCCAGGCCCGCGCGGCGGCCCAACGGGTCGGGCGCGAGGAGGGCATCTCGGCCATCGTGACCTCGCCGCTGAGCCGCGCCCGCGCCACCGCCGACGAGGTCGCCGCGGTCACCGGGGTCGACGTCGTCGAGCATCCCGGACTCATCGAGAACGACTTCGGCGAGTGGGAGGGCCTCACCTTCGTCGAAGCGTCCGAACGGCATCCGGAGATCCACCGTGAATGGCTGTCGGACATCACCGTGCCCGCCCCGGGCGGCGAGAGCTTCGCTCAGGTAGCCGAGCGTGTCGCGGAAACGAAAGACGATCTGCTGCAACGGTATCCGGGGCAGACGGTCGTGCTCGTATCGCATGTCACGCCGATCAAGCTGATGCTGCGAGAGGCGCTGGGCGTCGGGCCGGAACTGTTGTTCCGTCTCCACCTCGACCTCGCGTCGGTGTCGATCGCCGAGTTCTTCCCCGACGGCGGTTCCGTCGTGCGTCTGGTCAACGACGCCGCGCACTGGCACTGACGGCTGCACGTCGGATTCCGACCCTGCCGTATCCTGGGTTCCGCGAACGAGTCGGCCGGGCGGCCGCGGTGAGCGGAACGGGCGGAAGACCGTCACGCCGCGCACCGAGGAAAGTCCGGACTCCACAGAGCAGGGTGGTTGCTAACGGCAACCCGGGGTGACCCGCGGGACAGTGCCACAGAGAACAGACCGCCGGCCGCGAGGCCGGTAAGGGTGAAACGGTGCGGTAAGAGCGCACCAGCGGCGCGGGTGACCGCGTCGGCTCGGTAAACCCCACCCGGAGCAAGGCCGAAGCACGCACCTCGCGGTGCGTGTGCGCGGGCGTTACGAGGGCTGCTCGCCCCAGCCCGCGGGTGGGCCGCTCGAGGTACCCGGCGACGGTGTGCCCAGATGGATGGTCGCCGCCCGCGACGGTCGAGAGACCACGCGGGTACAGGATCCGGCTTACGTGCCGACTCGTTCGCCCTCGGCCCGCGCGCTCCGGCTCGCACGCGCGCTCCGGCTCGACCGCGCGCACGCGCGCTAGGGTTCGAGGCGTGACGCGCTTCCTCTTCGCCCCCGACATCGACTTCGCCGGTATCCGCGATCAGCTCGGGGTGGACGAGTCCTACGGCGACGACGCACTCCGTGAGGCCCGCGACGCCGTCGACCGACTCGCGGACTCGCGCGAGGACCACACCGACGTCCCGTTCGTCACCATCGACCCACCGACGTCGCGCGATCTCGACCAGGCCGTGCACCTCGCCACCGACGGCGACGGGTTCGTCGTCGACTACGCCATCGCCGACGTCGCGGCCCTGGTGATCCCCGAGGGCGCACTCGATCAGGAGAGCCGACGCCGCGGGTCCACCGTGTACTTCCCGGACGGCTCGGTCCCGCTGCATCCGCGCGAACTGTCGGAGGGGAGCGGATCGCTTCTGCCCGAACAGGTTCGGCCGTGCGTGCTCTGGACGATCCGGGTCGCGGGGGACGGGACGGTCACCGACGTCCGGGTGCGGCGATCGCGGATTCGATCCGTGGCCCGCTTCGACTACGCGGGGGTCAGCGCCGACGCCGAGGCCGGACGCCTGCACCCGTCGATCGCGGCCCTTCCGGCCTTCGGCGAGCTGCGGCAGAACGTGGCGATGGACCGCGGAGCCGTCGAACTCGATCTGCCGGACCAGGAGGTGTCCCGCACCGACGCGGGCTGGCGCCTGGACCTCGAACCCCACACCCCGGCCGACATGTGGAACTCCCAGCTCTCGCTGCTCGCCGGGATGTGCGCGGGCACGATCATGGCCGAGGCGGGCATCGGACTGTTGCGGACGCTGCCGCCCGCCGAGCCCGAGGCGGTCGAGGACCTGCGTGCTGCGGCCAAGGCGCTCGACGTCGAATGGCCCGAGGGTATGGCGGTGGGTCGGTTCCTGGCGGGCCTGCCCGGAGCCCGGCCGAGCACGCTCGCCATCCAGTCGGCCGCGAGCGGACTCATGCGGGGCGCCAACTATCTCGTGCTCGACGGTTCGGACGAAGCACGCGCCATCCCGCACGACAAGAAGCAGCACGCCGCGATCGCCGGTCTCTACGCCCACGTCACCGCACCACTGCGTCGACTCGGCGACCGGTTCGCGACCGAGGTGTGCCTCGCGGCCACCGCGGGCGAGGAGGTGCCCGACTGGGTGATGCGCGCCCTGCCGACCCTCCCGAAGATCCTCCGCTCCGCCGACACCCTCGGCGCCACCGCCGATCGGGCCAGCATCGACCTCGCCGAGGCCGTCATCCTCGGTGACCGCGTCGGTGATCGCTTCGACGCCGTCGTCATGTCGGCCGCCACCGAACGCAAGCCCGCCCAGATCTTCATCGCCGACCCGCCCGTCGTCGCAGGATGCGAGGGAGACCTCCGACCGGGGACCAGGCTCGACGTCGAGCTGGTGACCGCCGACGAGGTGACGCGGAAGGTCGGGTTCCGGCCGGCGTAGACGCGCAAGATCGCTGGTTGGGTTACAGAAGCTCTGGTTTCAGGCCGGCGATCTTCCTGCGTGGCCGTCGGCGACTTCGTTCCGAGGCCGGGTCACCGAGTGGTTTCGACACGGCTCCTCGCTGCGCTCGTCGCCTGCTCAACCAGCGGAGGGGCGCCTGCTCCCAGCGGAGGGACTACAAGTCCTTGGCCGCCTTGCGGTACTCGGCGACCGCGCGGTAGGCGTCGGCTTCGAGGCGGGCGTCGAGCCGGCCGACGATGAACATGTCGGCGGGACCGAGCTTTCCGTCGGTGACGATGGCGGCGAGGTGGGCGCGGTTGATGCGGATGTCGTTGAAGTCGCCGAGAGCGGACTGGATTCTCTTCGCGACGGCACCGACCTCGCGATACTTCTTCTTGTTCAGCGGTTCGGTCGCATCGATGCTGTAGCGCAACCGCTTTGCCCGTTTGCGGATCTTGTGCAGCTGCTCCTGCCACTCGACCGAACCCTCGGTGAGGTCAGCGAGATCGGCCTGGGCCTTGCGGATGTGCTTGCGGCTCTTCGCGATCGCCTTGTCGACGACGACGGTTGCGGGGAGTTCGGCGTCGGGGCCGGGCGGGGGAGAGGCGAGCAGTGCATCGATGGAGTCGAGCAGGGCGAAGTAGCGCTTTGACGACATCGCGGCGTGCGCGGCGCGGATCGCCCGGTCGTGGGTCCGGGACTCGGCGCCGGCGAGGGCGGCGAGCAGCTCGGGGGAGGCGTTCTCGCTGCGGAGCAAGGACTGGTCGAGCTCGAGCTGAACCTCGGAATCGCGTGCGTCGCCGAGGATTCGGGCGAGCAGCTTGAGTTCGGCGCCGATGTGGGCGGTGCGCTCGGCGTCGAGCACCGTGGGGTAGCCCGACAGCACGCTGCGCAACCGGCGGCACGACACCCGCATCTGGTGCACGGCGTCCTCGGCGTCCTCACGCACGAGCGGATCGTAGGCGATCAGGCTGTTGCGGTGCAGTGCGATGTCGGTGATGACGAGCTCGAGTGCGGTGGGCCGCTTGGAGAGCCGGGGTTTGTGGACGGTCGGGGTCGAGCCGATGGCGCGGGCCAGCTTCGATGCACTCGACGCCGAGCGGCCGCCGCCGGCGCGCAAGGCCTTGTCGGCGGCCTTGAGCAACTTAGTGGTGCCGCCGGAGAGGAGTTCGAACTCCCACTCCGCCCACTGCTGGGAGTGTCCGCCCGGCAGCAACGACTGGGCGGTGACGAGGTCCTCGGCGAGTTCGGCGAGCGGCTCGTCGTCGACGCCGAGTAGACGCGTCACCGTGCGCGTCGTGGAGATGACGGCGACGGCGTCCAGCTTGCGGCACCGGGTGAGCGCGAGGACCGGCGTCAGGAGGGCCTCGGGGATCTCACCGTCGGCCGGCGCCTCGTCGAAGCCGACCTGGAGTTCGCGACGCGCACCGGGGATGTCGGTGGGGCGCTTGAGATGCCAGCCCTGATCGGTGCCGCCGGTGCGGCGTCGCATGGTGATCTTGTTGCCGGCGAGGTCGAGGTTCTCCGTGTCGAAGTAGGTGGCGTCGAGCGAGAACGTCTCGGGTTCGGTCGCCGACACGACTCCGGGGAGTGCCCGCAGGTCCGGGGCCACATGGCCGGGGTCCACGTCGAACTTGAGTTCCACCTCGACCTGCTCGGATGCGGCCACCTGATCCTCCTGACGCCGACGACACGGTACAGCTGACCCGAGTCTAGTGACCGCGGGGCCGGCGACTCCTCCTCATTCGGCGAAGCGGTCGGTCGCTTCGATGAGGTGGTGTTTGATGCCGGTCTCGAAAGATGCGTGCCCGGCGTCGTCGACGATGCGGAGATCGGCGGCCGGCCAGGCGCGGTGGAGGTCCCACGCGCTGCGCATCGGGCAGACGACGTCGTAGCGGCCCTGGACGATGACACCGGGGATGTGCGCGATGGCGTCGATGTTGTCGAGCAGCTGACCGTCGTCGAGGAAGCCGTGGTTGACGAAATAGTGGTTCTCGATCGACGCGAAGGCGAGGTCGAAGCGGTGGGCGTCGTCGGCGTCCTGGCCCGACTCCTCGTCGGGACGGGGGAGCAGGTAGCTGGTGGACTGCTCCCAGCCGGTCCAGGCGCGCGCCGCGGCGCGCGCGACCTCGCGGTCGTCGGAGGTCAGCAGTCGGTGGTAGGCGGCGACCAGGTCGCCGTCCCGCTCGTCCTCCGGGATCGGCTCGAGGTAGGTCTCCCAGACGTCGGGGAAGATGTGCGCGGCACCGCCGTTGTAGTACCAGTCGATCTCGCTGCGGCGCAGCAGGAAGATGCCGCGCAGCACCAGTTCGGTGACGCGGTCGGGATGCGTCTGCGCATAGGCGAGACCCAGCGTCGAACCCCAGGAGCCGCCGAAGACCTGCCAGCGGTCGATGCCGAGATGGGTGCGGAGTTTCTCCATGTCGGCGATGAGGTGCGGCGTGGTGTTGACGCTCAGGTCGGCACCGTCGGCGATGTGTGGACGCGACTGCCCGCAGCCGCGCTGATCGAACAGCACGATGCGGTACTTCGCCGGATCGAAGAAGCGTCGCTGCGCGGGTGACGTGCCGCCGCCGGGACCGCCGTGCACGAAGACCACGGGCTTGCCGTCGGGGTTTCCCGACGACTCCCAGTAGATCTGCTGGCCGTCACCCACATCGAGGTGACCGGACTCGTAGGGCTCGATCTCCGGGTAGAAGTCACGCATAATCATCGAGCCTAGGCGCAACCGGGATTCCGTAGAAGTCGTGGGGATATGGCGCGTCCACAACTTCTACGGATCGCCGCTCAGTAGCTGTGCTCGGGGCCGGGGAAGACGCTGCGACGGACCTCGTCGGCGTACTGCTCGGCGGCCGAACGCAATTCGGAACCCACGTCGGCGAAGCGCTTGACGAACTTCGCGGTCTTGCCGTGGGTGAGGCCGGCCATGTCCTGCCAGACCAGCACCTGGGCGTCGGTCTCGTTGCCTGCACCGATGCCGACGGTCGGGATCGTCAGCTTGCGGGTGATCTGACCGGCCAGCTCGGCGGGGACCATCTCCATGACGACCGAGAAGGCACCGGCCTCCTGGACCGCGATGGCGTCGGCGATGAGCTGGTCGGCACCGTCGCCACGACCCTGGACGCGGAAGCCGCCCAGGCCGTTCACGCTCTGCGGGGTGAACCCGATGTGCGCCATGACCGGGATGCCGGCGGCGGTCAGCGCCGCGATCTGCGGGGCGACGCGCTCGCCGCCCTCGAGCTTGACCGCATGTGCGCCGGTCTCCTTGAAGATCCGGAAGGCGTTTTCCAGGGCGTGCTGCGGCCCGATCTCGTAGCTGCCGAAGGGCATGTCGGCGACGACGAGCGCATGCGGGGCACCGCGCACCACGGCGCGGATCAGCGGGATCATCTCGTCGACGCTCACCGGGATGGTGGTGTCGTAGCCGAGGACGACGTTGGCCGCCGAGTCGCCGACGAGCAGCACCGGGATCTCGGCGGCGTCGAAGATGCGCGCGGTCGAGTAGTCGTAGGCGGTGAGCATCGGCCACTTCTCGCCCTCGGACTTCATCTGGGCGAGGTGGTGGATGCGGGTCACACGACGCTTGGGGGCGCCGGCGGCAGCGGTGGAGGTGGATGCACCATAAACCGAGGATTCGGACATCGTTGTCTCTTTTCTGCCTCGAGTCCCGGCTGGCCCGAAGGGGCGCGGCGGGTACCCGGGTTGAACACGGACAAGCGCCATTGTGTCACCGCGGATATGTTGTGTAACCGGCCCTGGTTATGCAATTGATCACACCGATCCGGGCGTGGAATCGGCACGTTCCGCGACGGTTGTCGCGCGGTGGTCGCATCCTGGCTGCTCCGGGCCTTCCCAGCCCGGGCAAATTTGTGTCCCATATGATGGGACGACCTCGGTAAACCCGCAGGACAGCGAGTTGGTGTTATGCGTGTAACACGGATTTAACAGCCGACTTCTAATGTCGGCGACCATGGATCGCCAAAAGGAATTCGTGCTGCGGACCCTCGAAGAGCGCGACATCCGTTTCGTTCGACTGTGGTTCACCGACGTACTCGGATATCTGAAGTCCGTGGCGATCGCGCCGGCCGAACTCGAGGGTGCCTTCTCCGAGGGCATCGGCTTCGACGGCTCGGCCATCGAGGGCTTCTCCCGTGTGTCGGAGGCGGACACCGTCGCCAAGCCCGACCCGTCGACCTTCCAGATCCTGCCGTGGACCACCTCGGCCGGCCGCCACCACTCGGCTCGTATGTTCTGCGACATCGCGATGCCCGACGGCACCCCGAGCTGGGCCGATTCGCGCCACGTGCTGCGTCGCCAGCTCAACAAGGCCGCCGACCTCGGCTTCAGCTGCTACGTGCACCCCGAGATCGAGTTCTTCCTGCTCAAGGACTCGCCGCTCGACGGTTCGGTGCCGACCCCGGCAGACACCGGCGGCTACTTCGACCAGGCCGTCCACGACGCCGCGCCCAACTTCCGTCGCCACGCCATCGAGGCCCTCGAGTCGATGGGCATCTCCGTCGAGTTCTCCCACCACGAGGGCGCGCCGGGCCAGCAGGAGATCGACCTCCGCTACGCCGACGCACTGTCGATGGCCGACAACGTGATGACCTTCCGCTACCTCATCAAGGAGGTGGCAATCAACGAGGGCGTGTGGGCGACCTTCATGCCGAAGCCGTTCAGCGAGCATCCCGGTTCGGCGATGCACACCCACATGAGCCTGTTCGAGGGCGACATCAACGCCTTCCACAACCCCGACGACCCGATGCAGCTGTCGGCCACCGGCAAGAAGTTCATCGCCGGCATCCTGCACCACGCGTCGGAGATCAGCGCCGTCACCAACCAGTGGGTCAACAGCTACAAGCGTCTCATCCACGGTGGTGAGGCCCCCACCGCCGCGACCTGGGGCGGCGCCAACCGGTCCGCGCTCATCCGCCTGCCGCTCTACACGCCCAACAAGGCGTCGTCGCGTCGCATCGAGGTGCGCAGCCCGGACTCGGCCTGCAACCCGTACCTGACCTTCGCGGTCCTGCTGGCCGCCGGCCTGAAGGGCATCGAGGAGGGTTACGAACTCCCCGACGAGGCCGAGGACGATGTCTGGGCCCTCACGACGGCCGAGCGTCGGGCGATGGGGTACCAGGAACTGCCCGGCAGCCTGGCGGACGCGCTCACGAAGATGGAGAACTCGGAGCTGGTCGCGGAAGCCCTCGGCGAGCACGTCTTCGACTACTTCCTGCGCAACAAGTGGAGTGAGTGGACGGGCTACCGCAGCATGGTCACCCCCTACGAGCTGAAGAACTACCTGCCGCTGTAAGGGGTCGGTTCCGGTTGTTCGGGACCGCGATGTCGTCTTCGGTGGTCGGGCCGCTATTTTTGTGATGTGACACGACGACCGGGACGCAGCGCGGTACCCAGTGCAGGACGGTTGGGTCTGCTCGACACCTCCGCGCCGCAGAATCTCGCCGAACTCGGCTGGAACACGCCCGAGTCCGTCGACGTGCTGTGGGCGCTGTCGCGGGCACCCGACGCCGACCTCGCTCTCCGCACGCTTGTCCGCCTGCGCGGCGCCGTCGAGGACGAGTGGTCCGAGATCGACGCGACGCTGCGCACGAACAAGTCGTTCCGAGGGCGTCTGTTCGGCGTCATCGGCTCTTCCGACGCCCTGGCCGACCATCTCGTCGCCGAGCCTTCGACGTGGCGTCTGCTGCTCGCCGAGGAGCTGCCCGACCGCGACGAGGTCGACCGCCGGATGCTCGAATCGGTCGGCGCCGAAGCCGTGCCGGGCGAGGTCGAGAAGGGCAACCGCGTCTACCGCGCAAAGCTCACCGGGCCGAAGTCCGTGGTCGCGCTCCGGCTGGCGTACCGCAACCTGATCCTGCAGCTGGCCGCGCACGACGTCGCCTCCACGGTCGAGGACGAACCGGTGATGTGGCTCCCGGAGGTTGGCGCCTACCTGTCCGACCTCGCCGACGCCGCGCTGACCGCGGCGCTCGCCGTCGCCTTCACCGAGGTGTGCGGCGACGATCCGATCCCGGTCCGTATCGCCGTCATCGCAATGGGCAAATGCGGTGCGCGCGAACTGAACTACGTGAGCGACGTGGACGTCATCTTCGTCAGCGATCCGGCCGACGGTGTCGCCTCCCGGATCGCCGGCGAGATGATGCGGATCGGTTCGCTGGCCTTCTTCGAGGTCGACGCCGCGCTGCGCCCGGAGGGCAAGTCGGGCGCACTGACCCGCACATTGGATTCCCATGTGGCGTACTACGAGCGGTGGGCCAAGACCTGGGAGTTCCAGGCGCTGCTGAAGTCCCGTGCGATGACCGGCGACATGGAACTGGCGAACGAGTACATCGCGGCGGTCAAGCCGATGGTGTGGAAGGCCGCCGAGCGTCCCGACTTCGTGCCCGAGGTGCAGAAGATGCGGCGCCGCGTCGAATCGCTGGTCCCGGAGGGGGAGCGCGACCGCAATCTCAAACTGGGACAGGGAAGTCTGCGCGACGTCGAGTTCGCGGTCCAGCTGCTGCAGATGGTCCACGGCCGCGTCGACGAGGAACTCCGGGTGATGCCGACGGTCGATGCCCTGGCGGCGCTGACCGCGGGTGGTTACGTCGGACGCGACGACGGCGCGAATCTCAGTGCGTCGTATCAGTTCCTGCGGCTGCTCGAACATCGGCTGCAGCTGCAGAGGATGAAGCGGACGCACCTGTTGCCGAAGCCCGACGACACCGAGGGGCTGCGCTGGCTGGCGCGGGCGGCCCACATCCGTCGTGAGGGTGAGCTCGACGCGACCGGAGTGCTGCGCGAACAGATCCGGCATCAGACCCTCCGTGTCCGGCGGCTGCACCAGAAGCTGTTCTACCGTCCGCTGCTCGAGGCGGTCACCCGTTTCAAGCCCGACGAGCTGACGCTGAGTGACGAGTCGGCCGAGAGGCGCCTGGCCGCACTGGGGTACGCCATGCCCGACCGCGCGCTCAGTCACATCCGAGCGTTGTCGAACGCCCCCGGGCGCCGCGGTCAGATCCAGCTGCTGATCCTCCCGCAGTTGCTCGAACACATCGGTGACACACCGGATCCCGACGCCGGTCTGCTCAACTACCGCCGGTTGTGCGAGGCGCTCGAGGACAAGGACTGGTTCCTACGACTGCTCCGCGACGACGGGGTGGTCGCCGAGCGCCTGATGAAGGTGCTCGGCACCTCGGAGTTCATCGCGAACATGCTCATGCGTTCGCCCGAGGTGATCCACCAGTACTCCGACGGTCCCGACGGGCCGAAACTGTGCGCCATCCGGCCCGAGGACGTGGCCAAGGGCCTCATCGCCTCGACCGTGCGTCAGGAGGACATGAAACGGGCTGTCGCCGTTGCGCGTTCGCACCGTCGTGCGGAACTCGTCCGCGTCGCGTCGGCCGACGTGCTCGGTCTGATGGACGTTCCGACCGTGTGCAAGGCGCTGTCGAGCGTGTGGGCCGCGGTCCTCAACGCCGCACTGACGGTGGCGATCAACATCTCCGAACGGGATCGCGGGAAGCCTGCGCCTGCACGCATTGCCGTGATCGGCATGGGCCGGCTCGGTGGTGGGGAGCTCGGGTACGGGTCGGACGCCGACGTGCTGTTCGTGTGCCAGCCTGACCGTGAGGCCGACGAATCCGAGGCCGTCCGGTGGTCACAGACCATCGCCGAGACCGTCCGTTCGGCGCTCGGCAGCCCGAGCGCCGATCCGCCGCTCGAGGTCGACACCGGACTGCGTCCGGAGGGGCGCAACGGCCCGGTTGTGCGCACCCTGGCCGCCTATTCCGCCTACTACGCCCAGTGGGCGCAGGCGTGGGAGGTGCAGGCGCTGCTGCGTGCGCACCAGGTCGCCGGCGACGAGGCCCTCGGTATCGACTTCCTGCACATGATCGACCACGTGCGCTACCCGGTCGGCGGGGTCAGCAACGAGGCGGTCAAGGAGATCCGGCGCATCAAGGCCCGCGTCGACGCCGAGCGGCTGCCGCGTGGGGCCGATCCGGCCACACACACGAAGCTGGGCCGCGGCGGACTCGCCGACATCGAGTGGACGGTGCAGCTGCTGCAGCTGCGCTACGCCCACCGCTACCGCAGCCTCCACAACACCTCGACGCTGGAATCACTCGATGCGATCGGTGCGGCCGAGTTGTTGTCGGAGAACGACGTCGCGCTGCTCAAGAACGCCTGGATCACCGCGACCAAGGCGCGCAACGCGCTGGTCCTGGTGCGCGGCAAGCCGGTCGACCAGCTGCCGGGCCCGGGCAAGCAGTTGCGACAGATCGCCTATGCGGCAGGCTGGCCGGAGGACCAGGCCGCGGACTTCCTGGAGAACTACCTGCGGGTGACGCGCCGGGCGAAGGCCGTGGTGCTCAAGGTCTTCGGCGCATAGAAGCGCTGCTGCCGTACGGGGGGACAAGTGAAGAGATTTCTGTGGGTGTCGGCGTACATCCTCGGCTGGGCGATGCTGGCCGGAGTGGTGCTGGCGGTGTGGCTGCACTTCTATCCCTCGCGGGGGAACGTCGCGCTGTATCTGACGAGCGGGGTGGCCTTCGCGCTCATCCCGGCCCTTGTCGCCGTCGCGATCTTCGCCGCGTTGCGCCGCTGGTTCATGCTGGCGATCGCGCTCGTCGCATCCGGTGTGCTGGCCTACACCCAGGTCCCGCTGGTGATCCCGGCAAGCACCCCGCAGGGCGAGGAGTTCACCGTCGTGTCCGCCAATCTGCTCTTCGGCGGCGGTGACATCGGAGCGCTGGAGGAGATCGTGGCGGAGGCGGATCCCGACATGCTCTCCCTGCAGGAGGTGACTCCCGAAGCGCTGCAACGAATCCGCGGCGGCGAGATCGCACGTCTTCTGCCGAACGAGTTCGCCATACCGTATTCGTACGCGGCGGGGACTGCGTTGTTCACGAAGGCGACCCTGTCGGATCGGTTCAACATCCCCGACACCATCCTCCACAACCTGCAGGCGCGCACCGACCTGCCCGGTGCACCCGGTACGCACGTGCTGGCCATTCACCCGGCCGCGCCGCTGTGGGGGGAGAAGGACGGCTGGTTCCATGACATGGGCATCCTGGCCGACCACTTCGCGAATCTGCCCGCGGGCAGGGTGATCGCGATCGGCGACTTCAACTCCACCTGGAACCACGCGACCTACCGCAAGCTGCTGACCAACGGGCTCGTCGACGGTACGGACGTGGCGGGCGCGGGTTTCCTGCCGACGTATCCGACGGACAAGAGGATCGGCAACCGTCCGCTCGTCGCCATCGATCGGGTCATCCTGCGCGGATTCGTGGCCACCTCGATGGACAGTCACTACCTGCCAGGTTCCGATCACCGGGCGCTGGTGGTATCACTGATTGCATCATGAGCGCCAGCATCTCCGGTCCCGACACCGCGGGCCCCAGCATTTCCCAACGCCTCCGCGAGGCGACCGCCGCCGCGCACCAGCGCGCCGAGACGGCCCCCTTCATCGACGATCTGATGTCGGGTCGTCTCGACAGCGGCGAGTACCAGAGGCTGGCTGTACAGCTCTACTTCGTCTACGAAGCCCTCGAGGCCGTCGGCGACGAGCTCGCCGACGATCCGATCGCCGGTGCCGTGATCGACGACAAGTTGCGTCGGCTCCCCAGGCTCGGTGCCGATCTGGCGTCGTTCGGCGTCGACCCGAGTGCGTTCGCGCCGCTGCCCGCCGTCGCGCGGTACGTCGAGGCCATCGAGGCCACACGAGATGACCCGGCTCGCTATGTGGCACACCACTACACGCGATACCTCGGCGACCTGAGCGGGGGACAGGTCGTGGCCCATCGCATGCGTGAGCACTACGGCGTCGACGCTTCGGCGCTGAGTTTCTACACGTTCGACGAGATCGAGAAGCTCAAGCGCTACAAGGATTCCTATCGCGCACGGCTCGACGCCCTACCGCTCGACGCCGCTGCGGTGGAACGGCTCGTCGACGAAGCGATTGCCGCATTCGGCCACAACCAAGCGGTCTTCGGCGATCTCGATTCGGCCAGCGCCGCCTGAGAGCGGCAATACCTGTTGGGGTTCAGTTCACCTGGAGCTTGACGGTGCGGTCCAGCACGACCTCGTGGAGGCCGTCGTTGCCCTTGACCAGTTCGATGCGCAACTGATTGTTGTCGAGTCGGCTGGTGGTGCGAACCACGCGCGGGGTGCCCTCGAGGCTGATGCGGTCACCGGGGACAAGGTCTTCGACATACACATCTCTGGTCATGCGACCAAACTAAGGCCGTACCTTGTGGTTTGGCAGAGTAAGAAGTCACATTTGTGCGGTAGATCACAGCACCGTCTGTTCAGGTCCTCGCAATGAGACGTTCGACTCCGTCGAGTATCACCGTCAGCCCGAAATCCAGTTCCGCGGAAAAGAAGTCGTCGGAGTTCTGCATCGCGGGGTCGGCGAACGCCGCGGCGAGATGCGGAAGTACTTCGGGGCGGGCGTATTCGGTCACCAGGCGCTCATAGGAGTCCTCGACGGACCCGGTGGTGCCCGGGGCGCCGAGCATGCCCATCTGGCTCGCCTGGCGCACGTGGTGGCGGACGAAGCCGTCGACGACGAGCAGTGCGCTGAGCTTCTGCTGCCCGGTCAGTCCGGTGTCCTCGAAGGCGCGCACACCGGCGTCGGACCACGACAGGACATTGGGGCCGACCGGCGGTCGTCGTAGGGGAATGGTCGCCAGCCACGGGCGCCGGCGCACGACGTCGGCGGCCGTCAGTGCCCACCCGGTGAGCCGCTCCCGCCAGGTCCCGGTGGCCGTCACGTCGGCGTCGAAGGGGCCGAAGCCGGTGTCGATCATGACCTCGAGCAGATCGTCTTTGCTGTCGACGTACCGGTACAGCGACATCGTCGTCAGGCCCAGACCGTTCGCGACCGCCTTCATCGACACCGCGTCCACGCCGTGCTGGTCGGCGATCTCGGCGGCCATCTCGCCGATGTCCCGGATGGCCAGGGTGGGGCGGGGGCCGCGCCGGGGCGTCGGGTCGTCGCGGCCCCACAGCAGGTCGAGATAGCGGGGGAACGGGCGCGCCGGTTCGGTCCCAGGGGTGGAGTGGCGGGGGTCGGGCATGGGCTCATCGTACTTTCTGCTTGTGGCATACACAGTTAGGACCTACGATCTGCGTACTACATAAATAGTCTATGTTGCATACAGAAAGCTGACGCTCATGCCGACTCGATCCCCGTGGTTCGCCCTGATCGCACTCTGTCTACCGATGCTCATCGTCTCGATGGACGTCTCCGTCCTGTTCTTCGCGGTGCCCTACATCGCCGCCGACCTCGGGCCCACGCCCGAACAGCAACTCTGGATCTTCGACGTCTACGGGTTCGTGCTGGCGGGTCTGTTGCTCACGATGGGATCGGTCGCCGACCGCGTCGGGCATCGGCGTCTGCTGATGATCGGCGCGGCCGGCTTCGGTGTGGCGTCGCTGGTCGCGGCATTCGCGTCGTCGGCGGAGATGCTGATCGGTGCCCGGGCGCTGCTCGCGGTGGCGGGCGCGACCCTCATGCCGTCGACCCTCGCGATGATCCGCCACGTCTTCGTCGACGCCGGGCAGCGTGCCAAGGCCATCGCGGCCTGGAACGCGGTACTCGCCGGCGGTGTCGCCGTCGGGCCGGTCATCAGCGGCCTGCTGCTCGAACACTTCTGGTGGGGGTCGGTCTTCCTGATCAACGTGCCGATCATGGCTGCCCTGCTCGTTGCCGCACCGCTGCTGCTGCCCGGCGACACCGCCACCCCGTCGCGGCGCATCGACGTCCTCAGTGCGGCATTGGCGCTGGCGGCCGTGCTGCCGGCGGTCGCGTCGATCAAGAACCTCGCCGCCGACGGCGTCACCCCTGGGCGTCTCGCGGTCCTCGGTGCCGGCGTGCTGGCGGGGGTGCTCTTCGTTCTCCGTCAGCGCCGGATCGACGAACCGATGGTCGACGTCGGACTGCTCGCCGAGCGCCGGTTCGGCGGCTCGATGTGGATGAACCTGATCTGCATGTTCGCCCTCCTGGGCAACGCCATCCTGATGACGCAGTATCTGCAGTCGGTACTGGGGTACTCACCGCTGCGCGCCGCCCTGTGGAGCCTGCTGCCGTCGGTTGCCGTGGCCGCGGTCGCACCGGCGGCGGCCGTGTTCGCGCAACGGGTCGGCCGGCAGGCGGTGATCGTCGCCGGACTCGTGACGGGTGCGGTCGGGTTCGTGGTCCTCGCGACCTGCACGGGGACCGACTCGATACTCCCGATCATGGTCGGGGCGTCGGTGTTGGCCGCCGGGATCGTCGCGACGACGTCGATGATCGCCGACTATGTGGTCGGTATCGCCCCGGCCGAGCGGGCGGGCGCGACCTCGGGGCTGCTGGAGACCTCGAGCGAGTTCGGTGGCGCGCTCGGCATCGCGATCCTGGGCAGCGTCGTCAACGCCGTGTTCCGAACCTCGTTCCCCTCCGGGCTGGCCGAGGGGGAGGCCTCACGGAGCCTCGCAGGTGCGGTCGCGACGGTGCGGCACCTCCCCGGCGATCAGGGTGCCGCGGTGCTCGACGCCGCCCGGCACGCTTTCGTCGACGGACTCGTCGTCGCCGCATGGACGGGTGCCGGCGTCCTCGTCGTCTCGGCTGCGCTGGCGGTGTGGATGCTCCGGGGCGAGGAGTCTGCAGAAGCCCCCGCAGACGACGAACGCCCCGTCCGCGAGAACGCGGACGGGGCGTCGTAGTCGAGTGCTGGGATCAGCAGTCGTAGTAGAGCGAGAACTCGTACGGGTGCGGACGGATCTGCACCGGCTCGATCTCGTTCTCACGCTTCAGCGCGATCCAGGTCTCGATGAGGTCCTCGGTGAACACGCCACCGGCGGTGAGGTACTCGTGATCCTCTTCGAGGCGGTCGATGACAGCGGCGAGCGAGGTC
Source organism: Gordonia sp. GN26 (assembly GCF_054823965.1). Taxonomy (NCBI): domain Bacteria; kingdom Bacillati; phylum Actinomycetota; class Actinomycetes; order Mycobacteriales; family Gordoniaceae; genus Gordonia; species Gordonia sp. GN26. Next base: position 48,238 of record NZ_JSYC01000003.1, read on the forward strand.
GGCGCCTGCGGGATCGACTTGGCCTCCTCCGGCGGGAGCTCGTAGAGGTCCTTGTCGACCGGCTCGTGCGGCTCGATCTTGTTCTTGATGCCGTCCAGGCCGGCCATCATCATGGCCGCGAACGCCAGGTACGGGTTGCCCGAGCTGTCCGGGCAACGGAACTCGAGGCGCTTGGCCTTCGGGTTGTTGCCGGTGATCGGGATACGCACACAGGCCGAACGGTTGCGCTGGCTGTAGACCAGGTTGATCGGGGCCTCGTAGCCCGGGACCAGACGCTTGTAGGAGTTGACCGTCGGGTTGGTGAACGCCAGCAGCGACGGGGCGTGGTGCAGGATGCCGCCGATGTAGTAGCGAGCCAGATCCGACAGGCCTGCGTAGCCGGCCTCGTCGTGGAACAGCGGCTTGCCGTCCTTCCACAGCGACTGGTGGGCGTGCATGCCCGAGCCGTTGTCACCGAAGAGCGGCTTCGGCATGAAGGTGACCGACTTGTTGTTCTGCCATGCGGTGTTCTTGATGATGTACTTGAACAGCTGCACGTCATCGGCTGCGTGGAGCAGCGTGTTGAACTTGTAGTTGATCTCCGCCTGGCCCGCGGTGCCGACCTCGTGGTGGCCGCGCTCGAGCTCGAAGCCCGAGTTGGTCAGGTTGGTCGACATCTCGTCGCGCAGGTCGACGTAGTGGTCGTACGGAGCAACCGGGAAGTAACCACCCTTGGGGCGGACCTTGTAGCCCAGGTTGGGGCTGCCGTCGGGATCGGTCGGCGCGGCGGTGTTCCACCAGCCCGACTCCGACTCGATCTCGTAGAAGGTGCCGTTCATCTCCGAGCCGAAGGACACCGAGTCGAAGATGTAGAACTCGGCTTCTGCGCCGAAGAAGCAGGTGTCGGCGATGCCGGTCGAGGCCAGGTAGTCCTCGGCCTTGCGGGCGACGTTACGCGGGTCGCGGCTGTAGGCCTCGCGGGTGAACGGGTCGTGGACGAAGAAGCTGATGTTCATCGTCTTCGCCTTGCGGAAAGGATCGATCCGCGCGGTGGCCGGGTCGGGCAGCAGCATCATGTCCGACTCGTTGATCGACTGGAAGCCGCGCACCGACGAACCGTCGAATGCCAGACCGTCCTCGAACACGCTCTCGTCGAACGCCGAAGCGGGGATCGAGAAGTGCTGCATGACACCGGGCAGGTCGCAGAATCGGATGTCGACGTACTCGACACCTTCCTTCTTGATGCCCTCGAGTAGTTCTTCTTTACTGCTGTACACCGTGCGGTGACTCCTTCGTGATCGGGTGGTCAGTGGTACTGACACGCCACACACATCCGCCACCGAGAAACAGCAGCGGATCTCAGCGGCAACCGTATGGAGGCGAAGTTGCCCAGGCGTCAAGTCCGTGTTTCCCCCGTGTTACACACCCGGTGTTCTTGGCGACACACGGCTCATACCTCGGTGAACGCACTCGGCAGTTCCCACCCTAGCCCGCTGCGGCGACCGGGGCGGGCGGTAGGGGTAACGGCCCCGACTACGATGGACCACATTGAACGCCGTGGTCGTCGACGACGCGCCGCGGCCGCGAGAGGAGTCATCACGATGGGACGAGTAACCGGTTCCTGGCTGTCGGGACCGCAGATCGGTCCCGGCGACGGCGTCGACAACGATTTCCGCGGTCAGGACCTCGGTCTGCCCGCGTCCGGGCCGGGCTCGCTGGCCACCGGGTGGCCGCGCGTGGCCGGACTCCTCGTCGACTGGTTGATCGCCGGGGGCCTCGCGATCCTCTTCGTCGGGTTCGAGTCCTCTGTCCTGGGCACCACCCAGCTCGGTATCTGGTTCGTGATGGGCGTCTTCGCGGTCTCGCTGTTCGGTTTCACCCCCGGCCAGTTCGCCGTCGGCATGCGCGTGGCCCGCGTCGACTACGGGGTCGAGCGCAACGCCGCCGAGGCCGCCGGCAAGGAGAGCCCGGCGGCCGTCGGCATCGTGCGGGCGTTCTTCCGTCAGCTGTTGATGGTGTTCCTGGTGCCGGCCCTGATCAACGACTACAACGGTCGCGCGCTGCACGACCGCGCCACCGGAACGGCGATGCTCCGGACCCGCTGAGCCGCAGGTCCGAAAACCGCCCCTGAGATGCACCTCTGAGATCGTCCCTCCAGCGAACGACGGGCGACGTCACGCCGTCGGCGTAGCTGTGCAGGGTGCTTTCTGGGGGCGGGTTTCAGCAACGACGAGAAAACCCACGACCCGAGCGGGTCGTGGGTTTCTTCGTAGGTGGTGGGTCTCGCGTCAGCCGCGACGACGCGCGGTGCGCTGCATGCTCTTCATCTTCGCGTTGCCGGGCAGCGGGCCCTTGGGCATACCGGGGCCGGGGGCCTTGCTGCTGAGTGCGGCGAGACGACCCTCGAGGGTCTCCATGCGCTTGCGGTCGATGTTGCTGGGCAGCTTGTTGATGTGCCGCTCGAGCTTGGACAGCGGGACCTGGCCGTCGTCGTTGCCGACCATGATCTCGTAGATCGGGGTGTCGCCGACGACGCGGGCGGCCTTCTTCTTCTCCTGGTTCAGCAGGGACTTCACGCGGGTGGGGGAGCCCTCACCGACGAGGATCACGCCCGGCTTGCCGATCACGCGGTGCACGGCGTCGAGGTGCGAGGTACCCGAGACGGCCTGGGCGACGCGCCACTGGCCGCGCATGTTGCCCAGCGCCCAGCCTGCGGCACCGGGCTGTCCCTCGGCCTTGGTGTAGACGTTCTTCTGCACACGACGGCCGAACAGGATGAACGCGCCGAGCACACCCAGCACGACGCCGAGCGGGATCAGCAGCCAAGGCGAACCCAGCAGGAAGCCGAGCCCGGTGAACACGGCGATGGACAGGACGATCACACCCACCATGTAGGGGATGAGTCGCTTGTCTTCCTTGCGCTGCATCTGGAACGCCTGCCACAACTGCTGGCGCCGTTCCTTCGATGCAGCCTTGCGGGCCTGCTTCTTAGCGGCCTTTGCTTCCTTGCTCACGGACTGCGCCTTTGCCATACGGCCAGTTTACGTCCGGTCGTCTGGTGACCTGCCGCATGGTCGGCAGGCGGGGTGCGGGCGCGGTCAGCGCGCGAGGCGGGCCATCAGGCTGGACGCCTCCTGGCTGGCCGAACCCTCGGCGGCGAGATGCGCCAGGGCGGGCGAGATCTCCCGGCCGTGATGGGCCATGGCCTGCGCGTACAGACGCCCCGCACGGTAGGACGAGCGCACCAGCGGCCCGGCCATGACTCCGGCGAAGCCGATCTCCTGGGCGAACTCCGAATGGTCGACGAACTCCTCCGGCTTGACCCACCGCTCGACGGGATGGTGCCGCGGCGAGGGACGCAGGTACTGGGTGATCGTCAGGATGTCGCAACCGGCCTCGTGGAGGTCGATGATCGCCGACTGCACCTCTTCGGGGGTCTCGCCCATCCCGAGGATCAGGTTCGACTTGGTCACCAGGCCGAAATCGCGAGCGGCCGTGATGACCTCGAGGGAGCGCTCGTACCGGAACGCCGGACGGATGCGCTTGAAGATGCGGGGCACCGTCTCGAGGTTGTGGGCCAGCACCTCGGGCCGGGCCTCGAAGACCTCGGCCAGCAGATCGGGCTTGGCGTGGAAGTCCGGGATCAGGTTCTCGACGCCGGTGCCGGGGTTGAGCCGGTGGATGGCGCGGACGGTCTCGGCGTAGAGCCACGCACCCTCGTCGGGTAGGTCGTCACGGGCGACGCCGGTGATCGTCGAGTAGCGCAGACCCATGGCCTGGACGCTCTCGGCGACGCGACGCGGCTCGTCACGGTCGAGTTCGGCGGGCTTACCGGTGTCGATCTGGCAGAAGTCGCAGCGTCGGGTGCACTGCTCGCCGCCGATCAGGAAGGTGGCCTCGCGGTCTTCCCAGCATTCGTAAATGTTGGGGCAGCCGGCCTCTTCGCAGACGGTGTGCAGGCCCTCGCGCTTGACGAGTCCCTTGAGTTCGGTGAACTCCGGGCCCATCGTCGCGCGGGTCTTGATCCAGCTGGGCTTGCGCTCGATCGGGGTCTGCGCGTTGCGCACCTCGAGGCGCAGCAACTTACGGCCCTCGGGAGCGGGCGAGGCGGGAGCGCTGCTCTGGGGTGCGGGGGTCTTCGGTGCGGGTGCCGAGGCCGGGGGTGTGGCGTCGGGGGCACCGGGTCCGGGGGTGAGGGGGGACGCGGTCACCGGACCGATCCTACGCTCGCAGTCGCCGGCCCCTCGGACGCCGTCGGAGCGGCCTCCCGCGGGGTGTCCAGGGCGTCGAGCACATCGGCCGCGACGGTGTCGAGAAGAGAGGCGACCGAGATCGGTTGTGCCAGTTCACGCGACAGCGAGGTGACGCCGGCGTCGGCGATCCCGCACGGCACGATGGCCTCGAAGGCCGACATGTCCGGGTCGATGTTGAGTGCGAACCCGTGCAGCGCGACGCCGCGTGCGACGCGGATGCCGATCTGGCCGAGCTTGCGCTCACCCGCGTCGTCGACGATCCACACGCCCGAACGTCCTTCGACGCGTCCGGTGGTGACGCCGAGGCCGGCGCACACGGAGATGAGGGCGCTCTCCAGTCGGCGTACGTATTCGACGACGTCGAGCGGCTCGGCGAGCTTCACGATCGGGTAGCCGACGAGCTGTCCCGGTCCGTGCCAGGTGATGCGGCCGCCGCGGTCGACGTCGATGACGGGCGCGCCGTTGGTGGGGCGGTCGGCATCCTCGGTGCGCTTGCCCGCGGTGTAGGTCGACGGATGTTCGAGCAGGAGGAGCACGTCGTGGTCGAGGGTGCCGTCGGCACGCTCGGTGGCGAGTCGGTGCTGCATCTCGTAGGCATCGCGGTAGTCGACGGTGCCCAGGCGCCGGACCTCGACAGGTGCCGAGTCGGCGCGGACGGAACGGTGGGTCATGTTGCCGGCTTCATCGCGTAGGCCAGGGCCTCGCGGATCTCGGGGTGGTTGAACGTGAATCCGTGGTCGGTGAGCACGTGGGGTTCAACGCGTTGACTGAACAGAATCATTTCCTCGGCCATCTCGCCGCCGACGCGGCGTGCCACGAACTCGGGCACCTGCATCACGGCGGGCCGGTGCACGGCCTTGCCGAGGGCCTTGCAGAACTCGCCGAAGGGCAGCGAACCGGGCGCGCTCAGGTTGACCGGGCCGGCGATGTCGGGGGTGTCGAGGAGGAACTCGATCGCCCGCACCTCGTCGATGAGGCTGATCCAGGAGAAGTACTGCTTGCCGTTGCCGATCGGACCGCCGAGGCCGAGTTTGAACAGCGGACGGAGCTTGCCGAGCAGACCGCCCTGGGAGCTGAGGACCGGTGCGGTCCGGAGCAACACGACGCGGGTGTCGGGGCCGACGTTGGTGGTCGCGGCCTTCTCCCAGTCGATCACCAGCTCGGCGAGGAAACCCTCACCGGGACCGTCGGTTTCGACCGCGGCCCGGGTTCCGGTGTCGCCGTAGTAGCCGGTGGCGCTGGCGCTGATGAATGTCGGGATGCCCAGGTCGCGCACCGCCTCGGCGAGAACCTCGGTCGGCGTGATGCGGGAGTCGCGCAACTCCTGCTTGAACCGGCCGGTCCACCGGCCGTTACCGACGCCGACCCCGCCGAGCGAGACCACCGCGTCGACACCGTCGAGACTCTCCGGCGGCATCCCGATGGTCTCGGGATCCCAGCTGAACTCGTCGTCGGCGAGTGCCTCGCGGCGGACCAGACGGATGACCGTGTGGCCCGCCGCGCGCAGCGACTTGACCAGGGCGTTCCCGATGAGGCCCTGTGAACCTGCGACGGCTATGCGCATCGCTTGCCTCGGCGTCGTCGGCTCGGCGGTTGCCTAGAGACCCAGGTCCGCGGCGAACGAGGCCTCTTCGAGGCGCTTCTTCACGGTGGTGAGGAAGCGGCCCGCGTCGGCACCGTCGATGAGGCGGTGATCGTAGGTCAGCGGCAGGTACGACATCGACCGCACCGCGATCGACTCCGAACCGTCCTCGTCGGTGATGACGACGGGACGCTTGACGATCGCACCGGTGCCCAGCATCGCCGCCTGCGGCGGGACCAGGATCGGGGTGTCGAACAGCGCGCCCTGGCTACCGATGTTGGTGATGGTGAAGGTGCCGCCGGCGAGCTCGTCGGGCTTGAGGCCGTTGGAGCGTGCGCGCGCCGCGATGTCGGCGATGGCGCGGGCGAGGCCGGCCACCGACAGGTCGTCGGCGTTGTGGATGACCGGCGACAGCAGACCCTGCGGCGTGTCGACCGCGATGCCGAGGTGCACCTTGTCGTAGTAGGTGATCTCCTTGGCGTCCTCGTCGATCGACGCGTTGACGTTCGGGTGCGCCTTCAGCGCCTCCACGACGGCCTTCGCGATGAACGGCAGGAAGGTCAGGTTGACACCCTCGGACGCCTTGAAGTTGTCCTTGGCGGCCTTGCGGAGGCTGACGATCTTGCTCATGTCGACCTCGAACACCTGCGTGAGCTGAGCGGACTGCTGCAGCGACTCGCGGGTCTTCTTGGCGGTGATCTGGCGGATCCGGTTGATCTTCTGGGTGGTTCCGCGCAGCTCGGCGAGCTCCGGACGGATCTCCGGCGAGGCCGACGACGACGAAGCAGACGCGGCGGCGGCCGGCTCGGCCTTCTTCTCCGCTGCGGCGGCCGGCTTCTTGGCGGCCTCGGCTGCGGCCAGCACGTCCTGCTTGCGGATACGACCACCGACGCCGGTGCCCTTGATCGAGTTCAGGTCGATGTTGTTCTCCGCGGCCAGCTTGCGCACCAGCGGGGTCACGTACGGAGTCGACTCGACCGTCGGCGGGTCCGACTTGGCGGGGGCCTGCGCCTTCGGCTCTTCCTTGGGCTCGGGCTTCGGTTCCGGCTTGGGCTCTTCCTTCGGCTCTTCCTTGGCCTCCGGCTCGGGCTCGGGCTCCGGTTCCGGTTCGGGCTCCGGCTCCTTCTTGGACGGCGCGGCCGAGGCGTCACCGATGACGGCCAGCTTGCCGCCGACCTCGACGACGTCGTCTTCCTGGGCGAGGATCTCGAGCAGGGTGCCGGCGACCGGCGAGGGGATCTCGGTGTCGACCTTGTCGGTGGAGACCTCGAGCAGCGGTTCGTCGGCAGCGACCTCGTCGCCGACGGCCTTGAGCCAGTTGGTCACCGTGCCCTCGGTGACGGACTCGCCGAGCTCGGGCATCAGGACGTCGGTGCCCTCGGCCGAACCGGAACCGGTGTCGGCGGTGGGCTTCTCGGCGGGTGCCTCTTCCTCGGTGGACGGCTCCTCGGCCGCTTCCTCGGGTTCGGGCTCGGGGGCGGCCTCGGTGGGCTCGTCGCCACCGGCCGAATCGTCCGAGCCGGCCTCGTCGGCGTCGCCGATCAGTGCGAGTTCGCCACCGACCTCGACGACGTCGTCTTCCTGGGCGAGGATCTTGGTCAGCACACCCGAGGTGGGGGCGGGGATCTCCGTGTCGACCTTGTCGGTCGACACCTCGAGCAAGGGCTCGTCGGCCTCAACGGTGTCGCCCTCCTCCTTCAGCCACCGGGTGACTGTCCCCTCGGTGACACTTTCACCAAGGGCGGGCATCTGGACGGAGAAGGCCATCGTTGTGAACTCCTGAACTCGACGTGGTGGTCTGTAGGGGGTGGCCCGTCGGTGTGTGCTCCGTGGGCACGGGGGTGGGAAGCGGTCGGGGGGACCGCCGAGACGGGTGGCGGATCAGCCACGCGTCCCCGCGGATCACCCTACCCGTACGCCGCTTCGTGGACCGGATTCGGCTCGTACTCGCGGGTAACGATTCTCAACCGTCGCCGGCATGACACCTCAGCCGTTGGCCGCGATGTCCTCGAGGACGGCTGCGATCGTGCGGACGGGTACGCCCGTGCCGCCCTTGGTGGTGTAGCCCCACGGGCCGCCGGTGTTGAATGCCGGTCCGGCGATGTCGATGTGGGCCCACTGCACGTCCTCCGGTACGAACTCCTTGAGGAAGATGCCCGCGGCGAGCATTCCGCCCCAGCGGTGCGGGGTGACGTTGGCGAGGTCGGCGACCCGGGACTTGAGGTCTGCGCGCAGCTCGGCGGGCAACGGCATGGCCCAGGCGTTCTCGCCGACGTCGGCCGACCGGGCGGCGACCCGGTCGCGGAACTCGTCGGTGCCCATGACGCCTGGGGTGCGGGTGCCGAGCGCGACCATCTGAGCACCGGTCAGGGTGGCGGTGTCGATGAGGTAGTCGGGGTCGTCCTCGGCCGCGCGCACGATCGCGTCGGCAAGGATCAGCCGGCCCTCGGCGTCGGTGTTGAGGACCTCGACCGTGCGTCCGCCGTATTGGGTCAGCACGTCGCCGGGACGCTGGGCCGTCGACGACGGCATGTTCTCGGCCATCGGCACGGTCGCGGTGACCGAGACGTCGAGGTCGAGGCGGGCGGCGAGGATGGTCGCGGCGATGACCGCGGCCGCACCGCCCATGTCCGAGGTCATCTGGTCCATGTTCGCGGCCGGCTTGATGGAGATGCCGCCGGTGTCGAAGGTGATGCCCTTGCCGACGAGGGCGACCTTCTTGGTCGCCTTCTTGCCGGCGTGGGTCAGGCGGACGAGGCGGGGGAGACGCGAGGAGCCCTTGCCGACGCCGATGATGCCGCCGTAACCCTGCGCCTCGAGTTCCTTGTCGTCGAGGATCTCGACCTTCAGGCCGGCCTTCGACCCGAGCGTGCGGGCGCGGGCCGCGAACTCCTCCGGGAACAGGTGGCTGGGCGGGGTGTTGACGAAGTCGCGGGCGATGGCGACCGAATCGGCGACCGCGATCGCGCGTTCGAGTTCGGCCTTGGCCTCCTTGGACTTCGACTCCACCAGCAGGGTGATGTGTTGCGGCGGTGTCTTCTTCGGCTTCGACGACTCCGAGCGGAACTCGTCGAACCGGTACGCGCCGAGGAACAGACCCTCCGCGGCGGCGGCGAGGTCGACCGACGAGAGGGTGGTCGCGACCGACTCGAGGCCGTCGAGTTCGCGGACGACGATGCCGGCGGCCTGACGGACCTGGTCGGCGTCGTCGAGGTTGTCGGCGTCGCCGAGGCCGACCGCGACGACGAGGTCGACGGGCAGCGACTCGGGTGCGGCGAGGCGGGTGACCTCGCCGTGCTTCCCGGCGGCGCCGAGGGCCGTCAGCGCGGAGGTGATCGCCGCGGCCTGGGCGTCGTCGAGCACGCCGTCGCCGATGGCGAGTGTCGGCTCGGCGGTGGACTCACCCTTGCCGTCGGCCTTCTCGTCGCCGTCCGGCGCGCTGATCAGGCCGATGACCAGGGCGGCGTCGCCCTTGCCGATCGAGGTGGACAGGTCGAATTCGGGGCCGCGTACGCGGTCGACGGTGTCGTTCTTGCTCACCCGCTCAACTCTGCCACAGCGCGCCGGATGTCGGCGGCGACCGCGGGACCGGCCCGGCCGGCGGGTGCGGCCCGATACCGTATGGGCCATGAGTGAACTCCTCGCCGGACCCATCGCCGACCGTCACGCCGCCCTCGGTGCGAGTTTCGCCGAGTTCGGCGGCTGGAACATGCCGGTGTCCTACGCGGGCACCGTCGCCGAGCACACCGCGGTCCGCGAGGCCGTGGCGATCTTCGACGTCAGCCACCTCGGCAAGGCGCTGGTCTCAGGTCCCGGGGCCGCCGCGTTCGTGAACTCGACCCTCACCAACGATCTCGGCAAGATCGTTCCGGGGAAGGCACAGTACACGTTGTGCTGCAACGAATCCGGTGGTGTCGTCGACGACCTCATCACCTATCTCGTGAGCGACGACGAGGTGTTCCTGGTCCCCAACGCCGCGAACACCGCGAGCGTCGTCGCGCAGATGTCGGCCGTTGCGCCCGACGGGATCTCGATCACCGACCAACACCGCGACTTCGCGGTCTTCGCCGTGCAGGGGCCGCGCTCACCGGAGGTCCTCGGCGGACTCGGCCTGCCCGCCGACATGGAGTACATGGCGTTCGCCGACGCCGAGCTGTCCACCGCCGACGGTGACAAGCCGGTCCGCGTGTGCCGCACCGGATACACCGGTGAACGCGGCTACGAGATCCTGCCCCGCTGGGACGACGCCGGCGCGGTCTTCGACGTGCTGCTCGAGGCGATCACCGCGGCAGGCGGGCAGGCAGCCGGACTCGGTGCCCGCGACACCCTGCGCACCGAGATGGGTTACGCCCTGCACGGCCACGAACTCAGCCCGGAGATCACCCCGGTCCAGGCGCGGTCGAGCTGGGCGGTCGGCTGGGACAAGCCGTCGTTCTTCGGACGCGACGCCCTGCTCGCCGAGAAGGAGGCCGGTCCGGCGCGTCGCCTCTACGGACTGAAGGCCACCGGCCGCGGCGTGCCGCGCGCCGACTGTGCGGTCAAGCTGGGGGACACGGAGATCGGGGTGTGCACCTCGGGCACGTTCTCGCCGACCCTCAAGCAGGGAATCGCGCTCGCGCTGCTGGACACCGCGTCGGGAATCAAGAAGGGCGATCAGGTGGTCGTCGACGTGCGTGGGCGAGATCTCCCGTGCGAGGTCGTCATCCCGCCGTTCGTGCCCTCGCACGTGTGACCGCGATGTGACGCAGGTCCATGGGCCGCCTCACACGCATCGGACGGCCGCGGAAATGCTTTTGCGGCCAGCGGTACCATGGGCCCCATGACCTTGGAGTTCAACCGTACCGAGCATCCCCATCCGGTGTCGGAGAACCGTCGCGCGGAGATTCTCTCCGCCCCGGGATTCGGCCGCCACTTCACCGACAACATGGTGATGGTGGACTACGACGCGGACAAGGGCTGGCACAACGCGCAGGTACGGCCGTACGGACCGATCGCACTGGATCCCTCGGCGATGGTCCTGCATTACGGTCAAGAGGTCTTCGAGGGTCTCAAGGCCTACCGTCAGCCCGACGGTTCGATCGCCGCGTTCCGCCCGGAGGCCAACGCGGAGCGGATGCAGCGCAGCGCCGAGCGTCTCGCCATGCCGGCACTCCCGATCGAGGACTTCATCGGATCGCTGAAGGCTCTGCTCGACGCCGACAACGCGTGGGTTCCGCCGGCCGGCGGTGAGGAGTCGCTGTACCTGCGGCCCTTCATGTTCGCCTCGCAGGCGGGTCTCGGTGTCAATGCGCCGTCGTCGCAGTACATCTACTCCGTCATCGCCTCGCCGGCCGGCGCCTACTTCTCCGGCGGCATCAAGCCTGTCAGCGTGTGGCTCTCCACCGAGTACGTGCGCGCCGCTCCGGGTGGCACCGGCTTCGCCAAGTGCGGCGGCAACTACGCCGCGGCCTTCCTGGCGCAGCGTCAGGCCACCGAGCAGGGCTGCGATCAGGTCGTCTGGCTCGACGCGATCGAACGCCGCTACATCGAGGAGATGGGCGGCATGAACCTGTTCTTCGTGTTCGGCTCCGGCGCCGACGCCCGCCTCGTGACCCCGGAACTGTCGGGTTCGCTCCTCCCGGGCATCACCCGCTCGTCGCTGCTGACGCTGGCCACCGACGCCGGCTTCGCGGTCGAGGAACGCAAGATCACCACCGAGGAACTCCGCAAGGGCGTCGCCTCGGGCGACATCACCGAGGTCTTCGCCTGTGGCACCGCTGCGGTGATCACCCCGGTCGGTCACGTCAAGGGCGTGGGCGAGGACTACACGATCAACAACGGTCAGACCGGTGAGGTCACCCAGGCCCTCCGCGACACCCTCACGGGCATCCAGCGTGGCACCTTCGCCGACACCCACGGGTGGATGACGGAGCTCTACCGAGCCTGAGCAAGACGCACTCAGGCCGGGCCACCCGGTTGGTGCCTGAGTGCGAGGAGCGTAATCGACGAGCCACGAAAGGCTTGGTGACATGACGTCGCCGGCCCTTCGTGGCTCGCTGCGCTCGCACCTCAGGGAGCAGAGGGGGGTCGCGCTCGCACCTCGGGGAGCAGAGGGGTCGCGCTCGCGGCTCAGGGAGCAGGGCGGGGTCCCGCTCGCGCAAGGGATCTCCGAATCGTCAGACCAGCAGTCCGACGAGCGCGACGGCGACGCCTAGTTCGATGGTCGCCCCCAGGACGTCGCCGTTGAGCCCGCCCATGCGGCGTGCGCAGTGCCGTGTGAACGCCCACGCGAACACCACGACCGCGAGGACGACGACGAGCGCCTGTACCACCGCGGCTACGTCGAACCCGTTGTCGTGCAGTCCGATCGGCACCGTGGCTGCGGCGGCGACCAGGCACCACACCGGGATCGAGACCCGCTGCGTACCGGCGACGAGGGCGCCGAAGCCGTTCGGGTGAGCGGGGGAGATGGATCGTCGGGTGCCGACCACGGCTCCCAGCCGACCCAGGGCGATGGCGAAAGCGAGCTCGTACCACCGTGATTCGCCGACAAGGTCGGTCGACCCGGCGGCCTGTACCCCGAGTGTGAGGACGAGGGTCGCCACGCCGAACGGACCGACGGTCCCGCTGCGCATCACCTCGGCGATCCGCTCCGGCGGGCCGTAACAACCGAGTCCGTCGGCGGTGTCGGCCAGGCCGTCGAGGTGCATTCCCCGCGTGAGCGCCGCCGCCAGGACGACGACGAGAATGCCGATGAGCGCGGTGGGGAGATCGGTGAACGACAGCCCGAATGCGAGGGCTGCGGCCGCGGCACCCACCACGATGCCGACAACGGGGAGTGCGGACATCACCGCACCGCCCACCGCGCGATCCGGTGGTTGGTCCGGGTCGGTACCCGTGCCGACCGGCAGAACCGTCATCCAGCACAGTGCGGTCCGGACCGCCCGTAGCGGCGAGATCATCGCGCGACCGGACGTGTCATGGGTCTCAGGACGTCTCGGCGGCTTCGGGTACGGCCGAATCGTCGCGGTCAGTTACCCCGGCCTCGGAAAAGGTCGCCATCGAGATGAGGACGTCGGCGGCAGACTGCACGACCGGCAGCGCCAGGACCGCGCCGCTGCCCTCGCCGAGGCGCATCGACAGGTCGAGGACCGGTTCGAGGTCGAGGTGGTCGAGCGCGATCTGATGCGCGGGCTCCACCGAGCGGTGCCCGGCGATCCACCAGCGCGTGGCGCCGGGTGCGAGCTCGTTGGCGACCATCGCGGCCGCGGTGATAACGACACCGTCGAGGATGACCGGCGTGCGGCGGAGCGCGGCCTGCGCGAGGAAGCCCGCGGTGGCCGTCAGGTCGGCGCCCCCGACGGCGGCGAGGAGGGCAAGCGGGTCGTGCACGACCTTGCGGGCGCGGCGCATGCCGTCGCGGATCGCGGCGGTCTTGCGCATCCAGCCGTGGTCGTCGACACCCGTTCCGCGGCCGACGATCTCGACCGGTTCGCGGCGCGTGAGCGCACCGATGAGGACGGTGGCGGGGGTGGTGTTGCCGATGCCCATCTCGCCGGCGATCAGCAGGTCGCTGCCCGAGTCGACGAGCCGGTCGGCGATCGCGCGACCGGCGGCCAGCGCGGCGCGGGCCTCGGCGAGGGTGATGGAGTCGGTGGTGCGCAGGTCCTCGCTGCTGCGGCGGACCTTGAAGGTCGACAGATGGGGCGCGGTGTGGGCGTCGACGGACATGTCGACGACCGTCACCGAAGCACCGACGCGGGCAGCCATGACGTTGACCGCGGCGCCGCCGGACTCGATGTTGGCGACCATCTGCGCGGTCACCTCGGGCGGGAACGCCGAGACGCCGCCGCGGGCGACGCCGTGATCGCCGGCGAAGACGACAACGCTCGGCGAGGTGATCGGCGCGGGCGGACACTGGCCCTGGCACGCGGAGATCCAGACCCCGATCTCCTCGAGGCGACCCAGCGAACCCGGCGGCTTGGTGAGCGTCTTCTGGCGCTCGCGGGCCTCGAAGGCGACCGCCTCGCTCGGGGGAGTGATCGGGTCGAAGACCTCGGCGTCGGTGGGATCGGGGAGCTCACCCGCAGTGGTGACGGGTGTCGGCTCGGCGACCGGTCCGGGCGTGACCGGGGCGGGGGTCGCCACCGGTGCTGTCGTGACCGGCGCGGGGGTGGGAGCGGGCGGACCGGACGGTGCCGCGGAAACCGGTGCGCCGGTGTGATCTTCGACGGACGAGCCGGGCAGGTCGAGCACGCGGCCCGCGACCACGAGGGACACCCGGTCGCACGCCTGTGCCACCGCGGAATTCAGGATGCCGAGCAGGTCCTGGAACAACCGGCCGGCCGGCGTCGGGGGAACCAGGGACAGGCCGACCTCGGAACTGATCAGCACCACGTCGGCGCTCATCGCCCGCAGCGCGTCGCAGAGCTCGGTGATGTCGGCGTCGAGGTCGATCTCCGAACCGGAGTCCCAGCCGTCGACGGCATCGATCCGCGCGGTGAGCCAGCTGCCGAGGTCGTCGACCAGGGCCGGGATGTCGGGTGCCGCGCGGAGGGCCGCGGCGAGATCGGTGGTCTCGATCGTGGTGTAGCGGGCGTCCCGGCGCTGCTTGTGGGTGTTGACCCGTGCCGTCCACTCGGCGTCGGTCGTGGTCACCGGACCGGTGGCCAGGTATCGGATCTGCTGATGCGCCCGAAGCAACGACTCGCCGTATGCGGATTTACCCGAACGCACACCGCCCAGGACGAGTGTGCGCATAGCGCGATCGGCCATCGATCAGACTTCGTCGCCGCGCGACACCGAGGGCTTGGGTGCACGCATCTTCCGCAGCTGCATCGCACGGGTGAAGGCGTACCAGCCGAGCTTGAAGCCGCCGTCCTGCGAGTCCGGATAACGTTCGGCGACACGGCGATTCACGAGACGACCGAGGATGAAACCGTCGACGGCCATCAGGACGACGAAGGCCACGAGGATCAGGTTGGTGAGCCCGGCTGCCTGCGGGACCATGAACATCAGCACGATCAGCAGGATCGCGAACGGCATGAACAGGCCGGCGAAGTTGCGGCGCGCGTCGACGATGTCGCGGGTGTAGCGACGGACCGGGCCCTTGTCGCGGGGCATGAGGTAGGCCTCGTCGCCCTCCATCATCCGCTCACGCTGCTCGAGGCGCTTGGCGCGGCGCTCCGCGGCGAGCTGCTTCTTCTCGTCCTTGGAGAGCGTGTTCTTCAGTTCCTTCTTGCGCGCGCGTGCCTCGGACCGGTTGGTCGGCGGCGGCGCGACAGGCCCACGGCGCTTCTCGGCCTCACGGCGCTTGGGGGTCGGACGGCCCTTTCCGGGGGTGGTCTTGCTGCCCTTGGCCGGCGCGGAGTCCTCGGTGGCCGCGTCGTCGGCGGCGTACGTGGTCACCGTGCTCTCGCCGGATTCCTCCGACGTCTCGTCCTTCTTCCATGGCAGCTTCACGCCTACGAGGGTAGGTGATCGCGGTTGCGGTCGAAACGCGTGGTCGTCGCTTTTCGGTGGACCCTCACCTGCACCCGAATCGGTCGCCCTGCCGGGTGGCGGTGGCGCTCCTATACTTCGTGCTCATGACCCGGGACGGAAGTCGGCGCCTGCACATCCTGATCGCGCCGGATTCCTTCGGCGACACCATGTCCGCCGTCGTGGCCGCGAACGCCATCGCCCGCGGTTGGGCGGCCGCCCGACCCGACGACACCCTCGTCCTCGCACCGCAATCCGACGGCGGACCGGGATTCGTCGACGTCCTGGCCTCGCGGTTCGGCACCCTCGTCGCCGAGGAGGTGCACGGTCCGCTCGGCGCCGGCGTCACCGCGCACTGGCTCTTCGACGCCGCGTCGTCGACCGCCTACGTCGAATGCGCCCAGGCCTGCGGTCTCCACCAGCTGGGCGGCCGGCCGACCCCGCGTACCGCGGTCGCGGCGACAACACACGGCGTCGGCGAACTCGTGGCGGCTGCCCTGGCGCACGGCGCACGACGCCTCGTCGTCGGACTCGGCGGCAGCTCGACCACCGACGGCGGTGCGGGGCTCGTCGACGCACTCGGCGGCCCGGAAGAGGCGCGCGAGCGACTCGCCGGGATCGAGATCGTCGTGGCGTCGGATGTCGAGAACCCCCTGCTCGGTGCGCTGGGTGCGGCCGCGGTGTTCGGGCCGCAGAAGGGGGCCGACCCCGAGACCGTCGAACTCCTGGAGAAGCGCCTCACCGAATGGTCGATCACCTTGAACGAGCTCGCCGGGCGCGACATCACCGCCGACGCCGGTGCCGGTGCCGCGGGTGGGCTCGGCGCCGCGCTCCTCGCGCTGGGCGGCGGGCGCGTGTCCGGGGCGACCGTCGTCGCCGAGGCCACCGACCTCGACGCCGATGTCGCGGCCGCCGACCTCGTCGTCACCGGCGAGGGCAGGTTCGACTCCCAGACACTCCGCGGGAAGGTCGTATCGGCCCTGCACAATGCCGCGTCGACGACGGGCGCAGGGGGTGCCGGGGCGCAGACGCTGGTCCTGGCGGGACAGGTCGCGCTGTCCCCGGCCCGGATCGAGGAGGCCGGCATCGCGGGTGCGCACGCCATCGTCGACGTCGCCGGATCGGTCCAGGTCGCGATGAACGACGCAGAGAACCAGCTCGTGAAGCTCGCGGAAACGGTCGCCGGGTCGTTCGTCGGGGATTGACCTCGATATGCGGCACCCTCGCTGCGCTCGGTCGGCGCTACTCGGCCGGCTGGAATGAGCGTTGGTCCGGGGAGAGAGCGGCGTGCGACGGGCCGTCGTGTCTTTCGCTG
>NZ_JSYC01000029.1:0-41848 GCF_054823965.1 Gordonia sp. GN26
CGAATACGACTCGTGGGGAGAGTTCTACGCCCGCGAACGCGTCGAGCCCTATCTGCGTCCGGCACGGGAGGCGGGCAACCTGACCGCTGCGGACTCCGACGCCGTCCACGCCGTCTGCGAACTGGTCGCGAACAGGGCCTTCGACGACGACGAACCCGCCGCCCGCATCCACGGCGACCTGTGGAACGGGAACGTGATGTGGACCCCGTCGGGCGTCGTCCTGATCGACCCCGCCGCGCACGGCGGTCACCGCGAGACCGACCTCGCGATGCTCGCGCTCTTCGGCTGCCCGCTGCTCGACGAGATCATCGTGGGGTATCAGGAGGCGCATGCGCTGGCCCCCGGCTGGGAGGGCCGGGTCGAGGTCCATCAGCTGCACCCGCTGGCGGTGCACGCAGCCGGACACGGCCCCGGGTACGGCACCGCGCTCGGGCGGGCGGCCCGGAGCGTCCTCGACGCTCGCGAGTGATCGGGGCACGCGATAATCACCTGGTGTCTGATGACGGAATGCAGAGCGGGGTGTCCGGAAGTGTCCTGATCGTGTCGGCGACCCGAGCCGAGGCGCAGCATCTGCCCGCGGGGTCGCGGTTGCTCGTCACCGGGATCGGCAAGGTTCGGGCGACGATGGCGCTGAGTCGAGAACTGGCCGCGGGTGCACCGGTCCGACAGATCATCAACATCGGCACGGCAGGTGCGCTGCGGGACGATGTCGTTGCTCCCGGGCGCGATCTGTTCATCCCGTCGGCGGTGCTCGAGCACGACATCAGCAGCGCCGAACTCCGAGCCATGGGCTACGAGATGACCGACCGCTGGGAGCTCCCGGACGGCGACGGCACGGTGCTCGCCTCGGGGGACACCTTCGTCGCCGACCCGGTACGACGCGCCGAACTCGCCCGCCACGCCGACCTCGTGGACATGGAGGGATGCGCGGTCGCCCATGTGAGCGCCCAGTTCGGCATCCCATGCCGGCTCGTCAAAGCCGTCACCGACAACGCCGACGAGGGTGCGATGGAGTGGCCCGATCTGGTCGATGCCGCTGCCCGCAAGCTGGGGCAGTGGATCGAACTCAACGCCTGACGGTCCGCGCCGGCAGCTACAGAACCGGCGGTTGACCGCAACGGCGCACGCCACAGTCGGCGCGTGTGGCCGTAGGCGCGATCGTGCGCTGAGTCAGGAACGAGTGTCGGCGACGTCGGCCGGGCCGGCGTCGGTGGCCGACTCGTACGCCTGGAATCCCGACGGGGCGGCATCGGGACGAACCGTGTCCGACGGACCCGAGAGCGGGGCATCCGAGGGGGTCAGATCGGGCGCGGCGAGATCCGCGACCGTCGGACGAGTGGTGGTCGGGGTCCGCTGGGCGGTCCGTTCGACTGTCGTCGTGCGCGTCGACGTGGCCGGCCGCTCGGACGAGGCCGGTCGCTCCGAGGCCGAACCGGAGCGGGATCGCTGTGGCCGCGAGCGGTTGGACGACGACCTGGTGGTCGGTGCGGCGCCGCTCTGTGCAGAGCTGGTTCGGGCAGAGCTGGTTTGGGCGGAGCCGGAACCGGCCCGACGATGCTTGGTCGGGCGCTCGGTCGGCTCGCCGGTCTTCGGGCGGTCGGTCTTGTCCTTGCCGGCGTTCCTCGATGTGCTGCGGGAACCGGTCGGCTTTCCGCGGCCACCGGAGTTCTTGTCGTCGTCGCCGCGGGTCAGGAACCACCGGACGAGCACCAGCGCGAGGGTCACGAGGAACACCGTCAGCATCCAGGGGAAGTCCGCGGCGATCGGCAGCAGCACCTTGAAGATCAGACTCTTGAGGCCGGACGACGCCTGTTCGGAGTTGAGTCCGTACAGCGTGACGATGCTGACGAAGAAAGCGATCAGCGGTGGCTGGGCGGCAGCGGTGAACAGGGCGCGGCGACGCACGGCGAGGGCGGCGAGAACACAGCCGACGAGGTAGCAGAACTTGTAGATCCCGCCGAGCGAGTCGTTGCTGCCGGCGTCGATCGCCGCTCCGAGGGCCGTGATCCCGGTTGCCAGGACAACGGCACCCCACCACGGCACACCGCGGACCGCGGGCAACACGGACTGCTGGTCCAGTGGTACCGCGGTCTGTAGACGTTGCGGGGAAGGCACATGGTCACGGTACCGGTTCATCGGCGGAAAACGCTCCACCGCCGGGACGTGGCGTGGACGCGGCCGCCGATGTCGTCGCAGGTGTTGCCGCGGATCCGGCGGACCGGCAGGTGTCGTGGATCACCCGGGGTCGCGGCGGTTCGGCGGCGTCGCCCAGGGCGTCGAGTTCGGCCAGGCGGCGTGCGGTGACGCCGAGCCGGCTCTCCACCGATCCGATCGTCGAGTTGTACGCGTCGACCGTGCGCTGCAGCGACGTGCCCAGCGAACCGAGATGCCCGAGTACGCCGGCGAGGCGCTGGTGCAGTTCCATACCGAGCCCATGGATGACCGCGGCGTCGCGGGCCATCGCATCGTGGCGCCAACCGAGGGCGACGGTCCGAAGCAGGGCGATGAGGGTCGTCGGGGTGGCGATGACCACATTGCGGCCGAAGCCGTATTCGAGGACCTCCGGGTCGGTGCGCACCGCCGCCTCGAGAACCGCGTCGGCCGGTAGGAACAGCACGACCATCTCCGGGGTGTTCTCGAAGGCCGTCCAATAGGCCTTGGCCGAGAGCCGCGCGATGTGCGCACGCAACGCCCGGGCGTGCTCGCCGATCAGTCGGTCTCGTGCCTTGGCCTCGGTGGCTTCCGCCGCCCGCAGATAGGCGTCGAGAGGCACCTTCGCGTCGACGACGATGTCGCGTCCGCCCGCGAGGTGGACGACGAGGTCGGGCCGGACCGTGGTTCCTTCCTTCGTCTTGTCCGGCAGCGACACCTGGGTGCTGAAGTCGCAGTGCTTGGCCATACCGGCCAGCTCGACGACCCGTTCGAGCTGCACCTCGCCCCAGCGGCCGCGCGAATGGGAACTGTGCAGCGCGTTGGCGAGCTGGCGCGTCTG
The DNA here is from genome assembly GCF_054823965.1 of Gordonia sp. GN26. NCBI lineage: Bacteria > Bacillati > Actinomycetota > Actinomycetes > Mycobacteriales > Gordoniaceae > Gordonia > Gordonia sp. GN26. Next base: position 2,993 of record NZ_JSYC01000029.1, read on the forward strand.
GTCGTTGAGCGCGACCGACGCCGCGTGGATGCCGCGGACCTGCTCGGTCAGTCCTGCATAGGCGCCGATCCGGTTGGACTCGACCCGCCGCAGCTCGTCGGAGAGCTGCGACAGCGTGGCGCGCAGCGGTTCGACGATGTGCTGCACCTGGCTGCCGATGGCGGTGGACTGCCGACGGGCCGCATCCTCGGTGGCCCAGGACAAGGACGACGCCACGTCGGAACGGCCCTCGCGCAGCATCTCGACCTCGGCCCGAGCTGCGGCCACCACGCCGGCACTCCGCGCGGCATGCGCCCACCAACCGAGCGCGATACCGAGCAGGACGCCGAACACGAGTGACAGGGCTGCTGCGATCATGCCCCGATGGTGTCGGATGCCCCCGACAAAAGCTTCTGACCTGCGTCGGGCCGGTTCAGTCCGCGGCGGGAGCCTCGAAATCGAGCAGCCACTTCTTGGTCTCCAGCCCGTAGCGGAAGCCGCCCAGCGATCCGTCGCTGCGCTTCACCCGATGGCACGGAACGAACAGCGCGGCGGCGTTGCGGGCGCATGCGGTTGCCGCAGCACGGACGGCCGCCGGCTCGCCCGCCCGCTCGGCGAACTCGGTGTAGGTGACCGGCCGGCCCGGTTCGACGAGGCGCAGGGCGTCCCATGCCTTGTTGAGGAAGCTGCCGCCGGAGAGCTGGACCACCTCGACCCGCGACGGTGCCTCGACCTCGCCCTCGTAGTACGCGGTGACGGTGTCGGTGAGACTCCCGAGGGCGCCGGAGCGCTGCAGGGTCTCCGGCCGCAGCGAACGGTGGACGAGCGCGGCGAGATAGGCCGGGTCGCCGGTCCATCCGGAGGCGAGGACGCGGTCGGCGTGGTCGGCGATCACGGTGAACGGGCCGTTGGGGGTGTCGACGGTGGCGTATCCGCCGGTGGAGACGGTGGTGATCGGGTCGTCGGAGACGGTGGCAACCGTGGCGTCGGAGATGGTGGGGATCGTGGCGTCGGAGATGGTGGGGGACGGTGCGGACATGTCGCTCCTGTCGGGTCGGGGTTCGGATGGAGTCGGTGTCAGGTGAGGCGTCATCGGAGGTCCGCTCGTCATACGGCCTCGCCGGAGCCGGCGAGGCGGTGTCGCCACAGGTGCATCGTCGCGTAGGAGCGCCACGGTGCCCAGTGATGCGTGTCGCGCAGATCGACGCCGAGGTCGGCGGCTGCCCGGGCGACGATCAGGTCGTTCGCGAGCAGGACGTCGGGATCACCCGTCACCCGCATGGTGACGATGTCGGCGGTCCAGGGGCCGATGCCGGGCAGCTCGATCAGTTGCGCACGTAGATCAGACGCATCGACCCCCACATGCGGTTCCACCCGACCTTCGGCCAGGGCCTCGGCGACCCCGATGACGGCATCGATCCGGCGGCTCGGTCCGCGGAGGACGGCCCGTCCGTCGGCGGCGATCGCGGCCGCGGTCGGGAATGCTCTCGGAACGTCTCCGTCGGTGGGGCCTGCGTCGTGCAGCGGTCGGCCCAGAGCGTCGACGAGCCGATCGATCTGGTGCCGTGCCGCCGCGAGACTGACCTGTTGGCCGAGCATCGTGCGGATGATCGTCTCGGCGGGGTCGAGGCTGCCCGGCACACGAAGGCCGGGTGCGCCCTCGATCAGGGGGCGCAGTGTCGGGTCGGCGGCGAGGGACTCTTCGGCGGCGGTGATGTCGGCGTCGAGGTCGAGGAGTCGGCGCACACGGTTGACCGCGGCTCCGAGGTCGCGCATGTCGAGATGGGAGAGGACCACGCCGACGTGGTCGTCGTGGGGTTCGATGTCGGCGATGGCGGGTCCGTGGGGGAGAGCGATGACGCGCCGGAACCGCCAGCCGAGCGTTGCGTCGGCGTCGTCGATGACGGTCTCGACCCCCGTCGCCGCGTGTGCGGACAGGAACCAGCGCATCCAGGTCCAGCGGTAGGGCGCGCGGAACGGCAGGCGCAAGGTCACACTGCCCGGGGCCGATACCGCGTCGGATTGCGACCGGTCGCGGCGGTGGCGGAGGCGGCGGAGTTCGGTCGGGGTGAGCCCGAAGACGGCGCGGATGGTGTCGTTGAACTGCCGGATGCTGGCGAAGCCGGCGGCGAACGCGACGTCGGACATCGGCAGCGCCGTGCACTGGATCAGCACCCGGGCGTTGGTGGCGCGGTGTGCGCGGGCGAGTGCGAGCGGTCCGGCGCCGAGATGGTCGGTGAGGACTCTGTTGAGGTGCCGCGGCGAATACTTCAGCCGCGCGGCGAGACCGGCGACGCCCTCACGTTCGACGACGCCGTCGGCGATCAGCCTCATCGCCCGAGCGGACATGTCGGCGTTGACATTCCACAGCGGCGAACCGGGGACGGCGTCGGGCGCGCATCGACGGCAGGCGCGGTAGCCCTGTTGCTGCGCCGCGGCCGCGGTCAGCACGAAGGCGACATTGTGCGGTCGGGGTGTCTGCGCGGGGCACGACGGGCGGCAGTAGATCCCGGTGGTGCGGACGGTGACGAAGAACTGGCCGTCGAACCGTGCGTCGCGGGCCTGGACGGCGCGGTAGCAACGGTCGAAGTCCGGAGCCGAGCCCGGGACGGTCTGTTCGACGGATGCTGTGGTCACCTGTCCACTCTGACATCCGGCGCGAACGAGTTCTGGCGGAAATCGGACGCGACATCTGGCGCCGAATCTGTGATCTGAGTAACAGTCCTATGGCACGATGTCGCCATGTCCACACGGTTCGATGGTCGCCGCGGAAGCCGGCACGACGACCTCCCCCTCGCCGGCCTACCCGGATGGGGGCTGGAGATGATGATGGGCCTCTACGGCCCGGAGACGATCAAGCGCGCCCTGACGGAAGAGGCCGAGCAGGGCATCACCCCCGTGTCGTGGGACCGCGGGCGAGCCGACGAGTCGTCGAGCGGGCCGATCGACCCGCCGGATGTCGAGATGTGCGGTCGGGACGACGTGCCGCCGGTCTTCAACCAGGTCGACGCCGAACTCGAGGCGGTCAACTCGCTGATCCGCTTCCTCGGGCGCAAATTGCGCCGACGCTGACCGGCTCGACCCGGAAGCGTTCGCGCCCGCGACGAGTGTCATCCGTCGCGTCGACGCCGCAATCTCATCGCGGTGTGTGAGGATCCACGGGTGACTGACAGCTCGGATGATCAGCGTGCAGACGGCGAGGCCGGAACCGACAACCCGGACTCCATCCCGGTAGGGGCCGACGCCGTCCTCGGAGGCGACGCCGTACTCGGCGGGGTCGAGGAGAAGACGTTCCCGACACGCGCCCAGGTGATGATGGCCGGCCTGCGCTCCTGCGCCACCGTCGGCCTGCAGATCGTGCTCGTCGCAGCCGCGCTGTGGGTGCTGTTCTGGCTGCTCGGCAAGTTCTGGGTGATCCTGCTTCCGGTCCTGCTGGGCATCATCGTGTGCACGATCCTGTGGCCGCCGGTGCGTTGGATGCGTAATCACGGCGTCCCGGATGCTGCGGCGTCGTTGGTCATGATGTTGGTCGGACTCGGCGTGCTCGGCGGCGTCATCGGGCTGATCGTGCCGTCGATCGTCTCCCAGGCTCCCGAGCTCGCCAACCGTGCGACCGACGGTGTGAAGCATCTGCAGGACTGGGTCCAGGGGCCGCCGCTCAACATCGAGGACGAGCAGCTCGACAACATCGTCAACGCGATCACCAGCAAGCTGCAGTCGAGTGCGTCGACCATCGCCTCGGGCGTCTTCAGCGGTGTGGGCACCGCGACGTCGCTGCTGGTCACCGTCTTCACATCGTTCGTGCTGGTGTTCTTCTTCCTCAAGGACGGACCGAAGTTCGTGCCGTGGCTCGACCGTTCGGTCGGCAAGCCCTCCGGCACCCACGTCGGTGAGGTCCTGACCCGGATGTGGAACAGCCTCGGCGGCTTCATCCGCACGCAGGCGATCGTCAGCTTCGTCGACGCCGCGCTCATCGGTCTCGGGCTGTTCTTCCTCGGCGTCCCGCTGGCCGGTGTGCTGATCGTGGTCACATTCCTCGGCGGGTTCATCCCGATCGTCGGTGCGTTCGTCGCCGGCGCGCTCGCCGTGCTCATCGCGCTCGTCTCCAACGGCCTGACCACCGCGCTGATCCTGCTCGGCGTCATCTTGGCGGTGCAGCAGCTCGAGGGCAACGTGCTGCAGCCGTGGCTGCAGGCGAAGTCGATGGATCTACACGCGGTGATCGTGCTGCTCTCGGTCACCCTGGGCGGCACCCTGTTCGGCATCACCGGCGCCTTCCTCGCGGTGCCCGCCGTCGCGTCGCTGGCGGTGGTGCTGCGTTACCTGAACGAACAGATCGCGGAACGGGCCGGGGAGACCCTCGCCCCCGAAGGTGCGCCCGTCACCAAACAGAAGGGCGTCCCCGACAAGGAACCGCCCACCGACCCACCGAACCCGGTCAGGGGTCTGCTGGACCGCGACTGACGGCGGGGCCGGCGATCGGAGCCGACGCAGCCCAGGCCCGACGCAGCGTCGGGCCGCGCGGCCGGTGCCGATAGACTGGGCGCCCGTGAGTCTCACCCTGGGAATTGTCGGTCTGCCCAACGTCGGTAAGTCGACCCTGTTCAACGCCCTGACCCGTAACGATGTGCTGGCGGCCAACTACCCGTTCGCCACCATCGAGCCCAACGTGGGCGTGGTCGAATTGCCCGACGCCCGGCTGAAGCGTCTCGCCGAGATCTTCGGTAGCGAGCGCATCCTGCCTGCCACGGTGTCGTTCGTCGACATCGCCGGCATCGTGAAGGGCGCGTCCGAGGGTGAGGGCATGGGCAACCAGTTCCTCGCCAACATCCGCGAGGCCGACGCCATCTGCCAGGTCGTCCGCGTCTTCGACGACGGCGACGTCGTGCACGTCGACGGCCGCGTCGACCCGTTCGCCGACATCGAGGTCATCGAGACCGAGCTGATCCTCGCCGACATGCAGACCCTCGAAAAGGCGATCCCGCGTCTCGAAAAGGACTCGCGCAAGAACAAGGACCTCGTCGAGACCCTCGAGGCGGCCAAGAAGGCGCAGGAGATCCTCGACAGCGGCAAAACGCTGTTCTCACAGAAGGATTCGTTCGACCTGTCGTCGGTGCGCGAGCTGCACCTGATGACCGCCAAGCCGTTCCTCTACGTCTTCAACTCCGACGAGGGCGTGCTGACCGACGATGCGAAGAAGGCCGAACTGCGCGCCGCCATCGCACCCGCCGACGCCGTCTTCCTCGACGCGAAGGTCGAGAGCGAACTCCTCGAACTCGACGAAGAGGACGCCCAGGAACTGCTCGACTCGATCGGTCAGACCGAGCCCGGCCTGACGTCGCTCGCCCGCGCCGGTTTCCACACCCTCGGCCTGCAGACCTACCTCACCGCAGGTCCCAAGGAATCGCGCGCCTGGACGATTCGCCAGGGCGACACCGCCCCCAAGGCCGCCGGAGTCATCCACACCGACTTCGAGAAGGGCTTCATCAAGGCCGAGATCGTGTCCTTCGCCGACCTCGACGAGGCCGGCTCGATGGCCGCGGCCAAGGCCGCCGGCAAGGTCCGCATGGAGGGCAAGGACTACATCATGCAAGACGGCGACGTCGTGGAGTTCCGCTTCAACGTCTGATTGACCACCTCCTGGCCGGGCCGCTGCGAGATCTCGTTGCGTTGTGTCGCGGAAACCGCGACGCAACGCAACGGCTGCTAGCTGTCAGGGCGCGACGGGGTAGTGACTCCGAATCGCGACGCGGTTCCACGCGTTCATGACGACCGTGAGCCAGCTGACCGCGGAGATCTGTTCGTCGTTCAGCGAGCCGTTGTTCCAGTCCTCGCGTGCGGGGACGGACAGCCGGGTGACTTCCTCGGCCAATCCGAGGGCGGCCTGCTCCTGGTCGGTGAAGTACTGCGACTCCCACCACGCGGCGACGACGGCCAGCCGATCGGACGTCTCGCCCTTCGCGATGGCGTCGTGGGTGTGCATGCGCAGGCAGAATGCACACCCGTTCAGTTGTGACACACGGATTTTCACCAGCTCACCGAGCAGGGGATCGAGCCCGGCCTGTTTGACCGCTTCGTCGGCTTCGCTGTTCAGCGCGATCAAGCTCTTGTAGGCGGATGGGTGCTGTTTGCTGAGATTGACCATGTTCCCCGACGCTACGCCCGACAGAACCCCCGATCCATAGCTCGAATTCGCGGTGAGCGCGATTCGGAGCTGTAGATCGGCTGTCGGAGTTACCGTGGCGACATGGCCATCAAACTCGAGAACGTCGGAATCGCCGTCCGCGACATCGAAGCAGCGATCGCCTTCTTCACCGACCTCGGTCTCACCGTCCTCGGCCGCGATGAGGTCAGCGGCGAATGGGCTTCCACTGCAGTCGGTCTCGACGGCAATCATGCGAAGATCGCGATGCTCCAAACACCAGACGGGCAAGGGCGACTCGAACTGTTCGAGTACATCCACCCCGATGCCATCGAGACGACACCGACGCTGCCCAACGAGATCGGCATGCACCGCGTGGCCTTCTCCGTCGACGACATCGACGCGGCACTCGAGATCGCCGCGAAGCACGGCTGCCATCCGCTGCGGGGCGTCGCGAACTACGAGAACATCTACAAGCTCACCTACCTCCGCGGCCCCAGCGACATCATCGTGATGCTCGCGCAGGATCTGACGAAGGGCTGATGATTCACGGCACGGATAAGGTCGCGAAGCCGGGAGTCACGTTCCCCTGGATTCCCTGGAGCATCGTGAGAACCACCTGACCGCTCCCGGTCCGTAGTTGCGCCTCGGGCGGGAAGCCGTTCAGGCCGTTCGACATCCGGGCCGTCCCGGTCGCGCCCGTCGACAGATTGAGCCAGCGTACGTCGGCGTAGATCAAGCAGCCCCACCGCTCGCGTTCGGTTCCGGTGATGGTCACGACGCCGCGTTGTTTGCCTACCTCGGCACCGCATCGGATGGCCGGTGCGTCGAAGCTGCCGTTGGGGTTCCCGAGGGGTGCCGGGTTGATCTGGAACGGGATGATCGTCGACGCCGCGGCGGTCGGGGCCGCCGCGATCAGTCCGATGGCAGCCGCGAAGAGTGCGGCGACGACGGTGCGAGCGCGTCTCATACGAGCCTCCAGCCATTACGCGACGATCTCCAGTGTTGCCGATCGCCCCGATCCATAGCCCGGAATCGCGCTGAACGCGGGTTCGAGCTACAGAACCTCGGCCAGGTTTCGGCGGCACATCGGTTGGGCACATCCGGGGACGGCGCCCGTCGTGGCGTGGAACACACGGATGGAAGCGATGCCGCGATGAGCGAAACCCCGGTGCGAGTGAGCGCCTCCGACCCGCCGGCCGACCGGCTCGGTTCGAGTCTCAAGCCCCGCCACATCACGATGATCTCCATCGCCGGGGTCATCGGCGCCGGTCTGTTCGTGGGCTCGGCGAATGCGATCGAGAAGGCCGGCCCGGCTGTGCTCATCTCGTACGCGCTGGCGGGCACGCTCGTCGTGCTGGTCATGCGGATGCTCGGTGAGATGGCGACCGCCGACCCCGACACCGGCTCGTTCTCCGTCTACGCCGACCGTGCCCTCGGCAGGTGGGCGGGCTTCTCCGTCGGTTGGCTCTACTGGTGGTTCTGGGTGCTGGTGATCCCGGTCGAGGCCACCGCGGCCGCGGCGATCCTCACCGACCTGATCGGCGGCGCCCAGTGGATCTGGGCGCACGCGGTGACGATCGCCCTCACCGTCACCAACCTGGTCAGCGTCGGCAACTACGGCGAGTTCGAGTTCTGGTTCGCGCTCATCAAGGTCGTCGCCATCGTCGCGTTCATCGTGGTGGGCGTCCTGGCCATTCTCGGGCTCATCCCGCACTCGGGCGTGAGCGGTCTGCATCATCTGTGGGAGCCGGATGGCTTCATGCCCAACGGTTTCGGCGCGGTCATCACGGGACTGCTCGTGACGATGTTCTCGTTCATGGGCACCGAGATCGTCACGATCGCGGCCGCGGAATCGCCTGACCCGAAGCGCGGCATCACCAAGGCCGTGAACTCGGTGATCTGGCGGATCTCGCTCTTCTACATCGGCTCGATCTTCGTCGTCGTGGCTCTGATGCCGTACGACCAGCTCTCCGACGGCTCGTACCAGTCGGTGCTCGAGGCGATCGGGCTGCCCGGATCGGCGCTGGTCATGGACCTCGTGATCCTCACGGCCGTGGCGTCGTGCCTCAATTCCGCGCTGTACACGGCCTCGCGGATGCTGTACTCGCTCGGCAGTCGGCGCGACGCACCGCAAGCAGTCCGGTCGCTGACGGGCAACGGAGTGCCGTGGGTCGCGGTGCTGGCGTCGATGATCGTCGGCTTCGTCGCCGTCATCGGCAACTATGTGTTGCCCGACAAGATCTTCGGCTACCTGCTCGCGACCAGCGGTGCGGTCGCGCTGTTCGTCTACCTCAGTGTCTCGGCCAGCCAGCTCGTGCTCGGTCGGTCGCTGCGCGCCAGGGGAGAGCGGCCGCCCGTCAAGATGTGGCTGTTCCCGTACCTGACGATCCTGGTGATGGTGTTCATCGTCGGCGTGCTGGTCCTGATGGCCTTCGACGACGAGCAGCGGGAGGCCATCGGCTTGTCGGCGTTGTCGGCGGTGGTGATCGTGACGGTCGGCGTCGTGCTGCATCGACGACACTCCGCTGACCCCGCCGAGGAACGGGCGACCGCGTCCGGGGACGTGTGATCACCCCGCACTCGCTACCAAGTCGATCTGTCCGTCGGCAACCCGCGGTCACCGGACAGACTGTCGGTTGCCGACCGCTGCGATGACCAGGAGAGTTGCGCCATGGCTATCGGCGCACCCTTGAACAGTTCCGACGCGGCGGACGCCCCGCAGGGCGGTTACGGCGACAAGGTGCTCGCCGTCGAACCCGGCGGCAACGAGGCGATCCCCCTGGAGGCCCGCCACGGGACACCGCGCGGCCTGTTCTGGACCTGGACCGCCCCGAACCTCGAGTTCGCGACGATCTTCGTCGGCGTCATCTCGATCCTCTACTTCGGGCTGTCGTTCTGGCAGGCCGTGGTGGCGATGGCCCTCGGCAACCTGCTCGGGGCGGCGGCGCACTTCCTGCTGTCGGCGGAGGGCCCGTTGCACGGGGTTCCGCAGATGGTGCTCGGGCGCCTCGCGTTCGGGTACCGGGGCAACATCCTGCCGGCCACCTTCATGGCCGTCATGTGTGGCGTCGGATGGTTCGCCACCAACAGCGTCAGCGGCGCCTTCGCGTTGTCGACGTTGTTCGGGATCACCCCGTTGCTCGGGTTGGTCGTCATCGTCGTCGCGCAGACCGCCTTCGCCTTCTTCGGCCACAACCTGGTCCAGCGGTTCGAACGGATCGCCGCTCCCGTGCTCGCCGTCATCTTCGTGGTCGGCGCGGTGATCATCTTCGGCAAGTCCCACGTGTCCACGCCGTCTGCTGACGGCGGCTTCTCCATCGGTGGTTTCCTATTGACCATGGGCGCCGCGTTCGGCTACACCGCCGGGTGGACCCCGTACGCCGCCGACTACACGCGCTACCTGCCACCGACCGTGTCCAAGGTCAAGACGGGGTTGTTCGCCTCTTCCGGTCTCTTCCTCTCGTGCACGTTCCTGATGGTGGTGGGTGCGGCGTCGGTGACCATCGGAGATCCGGTGTCGGACAACCCGACCGAGGCGTTCACCGCGAATCTGCCGAGCCTCGTCGCCGATCTCACGCTCCTCGCGATCGCCGTCGGCGCCGTCGCCGCGAACGCGATCAACGTCTACTCCGGTTCGATGGCGTTCCTCGCCATGGGATTCCGGTTGCCGCTGGGCCTGCAGCGCGCGCTGGTGACGGTGTTCTTCGGTGTCGTCGGCTTCCTCGTCGCCTGGTGGGCATTGGCCGACGCGGCGGCATCGTATGAGGCGTTCCTGCTCCTCGTCGCGTACTGGATCGGGCCGTGGTTGGGTGTGGTCTTCGCAGATCGCCTGCTGCGCAAGGAACCGCCGACGCTCGCGCTCCTCTACGACACCCGCTACGCGAACTGGGGTGGGGTCGCCGCGTTCGTGCTCGGCCTGGTTGCGTCGGTGCTGTTGTTCTGCAACCAGGAGCGGTTCGTCGGGTATGTCGTCAGGCTGGTGCCGGAGCTGGGTGACATCGGCGCCTTCGTCGGTTTCGCGCTCGCGTTCGGGCTCTATCTGATCCTCGCCCGAGGACGAGTGGCGCAGCCCCAGGAGACCCGGTCCTGAGCGGGTCTGCCAGACTCAGGCGCCGAGGTCGCCCGACACCCGGGAAGCGTTGACTGCCAGCAACATCGATGCGTAGACCGTCGCGGCGGTGGGGTCGAACCCCAACAGACTGCGGATTCGGTCGAGGCGCTGATAGAGACTCTGCCGCCCGATGTGCAGCGCCGCCGCCGAGCGCGTCGCGCTACACCCATGGCGCAGATGGACATCGAGCGTCGCGACCAGCTGGGTGGACTGTTTCGCATCGTGTTCCACCAGTGGGGCCACCAGGGACTGCAGGTCCGACCGCGTCCGCGGGTCGAGTGCATGCACGACATCGTCGGCAACCAGTTCGCGACCGGTGAAGACGCAGCGGGTCCGGTCTTCGCGGACGTGCAGGGCGGCGCGGTCGAGACGACCGGCGTTGTTCCGCAACGAATCCGCGATCGCCGCGACGATCTCGATTCCGGGTGAGGAGTCGCCCAGCCGGAACGCCTCACCGACGACGACGGTGATCCGTCCGGCGCCTCCGGCAGCCTTGTCGACCGCATCTGCGACATGGTCGACGGGATCGTCGGCGTCCGCGGGCACCGCGACCAGTCCGTAGACCGTCGCGTCGATCGTCGCCTGGACCAGCCCCGACGTCGACGACGCGGCGCGCGTGAGAACCGACTCGGCCATCCTCGGATCGGGCGCATCGGCGGCCACCGTCACTAGGCGGGTGCTGTCCATGGCGGGCACGCCGGCGCCCGCCAGCCGCGCGATCAGGTCCGCGCGACGCAGTGCCCGCCCACCGACCATCTCCTCGACGAGACGCGCCCCGACAGCCGAATGCCTTGTGCCCGAGCGTGCCAGCGTCGAGGCGATCGGTCCGGCGGCCGCCCTCAGCAAGGCGGTCAACTGGGGAAGAGGCATCTCGGGTCCGACGGAGGAAGCCGTGAGTCGTGCGATCTCACGGTCGCGGGCGATCACCGGAACCGAGACCGGAGACGCATCGACGAGACGCCACGCCGACCGATCGTCGTCGACGCCGTGCGCGGCGAGGAGTGCACCTCCGGCCCCGACCAGTACCAGTGCCCGACCGGTTGTCTCGGAGACATGCGCCAGCATCCGGGCGACCCCGCCCGGTGACACGAGGTCGTCGTGCAGGGCGTCGTCGAGCGCGGTGCGGCGTCGTAGTTCGTCGATCTCGTCGGAGACGATCGCGGTGTTCGCGTCGCGACACACGTCGATGAACGGCAGCACACGGTTCAGTTCGATGATCGGCAGACGTGCGGCAGACCCCTCGCGGACCATCTCCTCAGGAACGGCGTCGAAGGTCCGGCCGATCTCGAAAGCGAGTCCGGCGACCCCGCGTTCGGCGAGATCACGCACGTAGTGGCGTCTCGTGCCTGCGTCGAGGCCGCCGAGTCCCAATCCGGTTGTGAGCAGGAGTTCTCCGCCGGAGAGCAGTGGTCCGATCTCGAAGATCTCGCTGGAATGGACCCATCGAACCGGGACGTCGAGGCGGTCGTGGGCGGTGAGCACCCGCGGGTCGGCGGGATCGAGGTGCCGATGGATGACGTCACGCAGCGACGTGGTCGAGGAGCCGGGCATGAGAGGACGATATGCACGTTCGGCCTCACGTGCAGGACGACGAAGTGTCAGTTGCCGCTCGACGGCCGGGTGGGCACGCTGTCGGTATGAGTTCCCGCACCGACGCCGACTCGGGTATCGACCTCTCGCACCTGCTCGACACCGCCTACCGCCAGGCCCGGCTGGGGCTGGACGAGGGTGGCATCCCGATCGGTGCCGCCTTGTTCTCCGCCGATGGAAAGCTGCTCGGCGAGGGCCGGAATCGTCGTGTCCAGCACGACGACCCGTCGGTGCACGGTGAGACCGACGCATTCCGCGCGGCCGGCCGGCAGCGGGACTACTCGTCGACGATCATGGTCACGACCCTCGCCCCGTGCTGGTATTGCAGCGGACTGATCAGGCAGTTCGGCATCGGCGCGGTGGTCATCGGGGAGAACCGTTCGTTCCAGGGCGGCGAGGACTGGCTCGCCGAACTCGGAATCCCGGTCACGATCCTCGACGACGAGCGCTGCGTGACGATGATGTCGGAGTTCATCGAGGCCAAGCCGGCCCTGTGGAACGAGGACATCGGCGTCGTCGAGGACGAGGCATGACCGACAGTCCGATCCTGACCGTCGACCTGTCCCGCTGGCGCGCGGGCGGAGCCGATGCCGCGGCGGTGTGCGCCGCAGTGGACGAGTCCCTGCAGAAGGCCGGGTTCCTGCTGGTCACCGGACACGGCATCGACCCGGCGCTGCCCGCCGAGCTACGTGCGGCGGCGCGAGCGTTCTTCGCGTTGCCGGCCGAGGTGAAGGAGAAATACGCGGTCGGCGTCGGCGGGCGCGGCTGGATCGGGCCGGGGATGGAGGCCAATGGATACGCCGAAGGGACCGAGACGCCGCCGGACCTGAAGGAGACCTACAACTCCGGTGCGCAGACGCCGGTGGGGATCCCGGAGATCGACGACTACTGGTTCGCGCCCGATGTCTGGCCGACCGAGGCACCCCGTTTGAAAGAACTGTTCACCGCGTGGACCGCGAAGTGCAAGGAGCTTTCCGACGACCTGCTCGCCCTGATGGCCGCGTCGCTCGGGTTCGCCGCTGCCGACAATCCGTTCCGCGATCTCGCCGGCAACGCCACCTGGACGTCGAACATCAATCACTACCCGGCGATGGAGGTGGTGGGTGAACCCGAACCGGGGCAGTACCGCATCGGGCCGCACACCGACTTCGGAACCGTGACCGTGCTCGACCGGGAACCCGGCTCCGGCGGGCTGCAGGTCTACAGCGAGGACGGCGGCTGGGCGGACGCTCCGTATGACCCGGCCGCACTGACGGTCAACATCGGGGACCTGCTCGAATACTGGTCCGGTGGACGATGGCCGGCGGGACGCCATCGCGTGCTGCCGCCACAGCCCGACGCTCCCGAAGAAGATCTGATGTCGCTGATCTTCTTCTACGAACTCGACCACGACGCGGTGGTGACCCCGATCGGGAAGCCTCTCGGACGGCGAGAAGGCCTCGAACCCGTGGTGTCCGGGGAATTCATTCGAGAGCGTCTCGACGCGATCACCGTCGGCTGAACGCGGGGCCGGTCACGGGAACCTGCCGAACGGGTTGCTGCCGAAGGGAAGTCGTGGATCGCCGGACTGCCCGTCGGATTCGGGTACCGTCGTCTGCTGCTTGTCGACGGTGCTGCCCAGCTTCACCTGGACGGTCCGGGCATCCGACCCCGAGCCGATCGTCACGGGCACCGTCGCACCCGGGTCGTGCGTCAGGACCTGTGCCATCAGATCGGCGTAGTCGGCGACCGGGGTGCCGCCGATCTTCGTGATCACGTCGCCGGTCGAGATATCCGCCGACGCGGCCGGTCCGCCCTGCTGCACCGTGACCTTCGCTCCGTCCTCCCGGTTCGACGACGACAACGAACCCGACACTCCCAGAACCGGTTTGGTGGCCTCCCCGTTCTTCAGCAGCTGGCTCGCGATGCGTTCGGCGGTGTTGATCGGGATGGCGAAGCCGAGACCGAAGGACTGCGGGCCGCCCGCGGAGGCCTGCCCGGTGTCCACGGCCGAGTTCACCGCGACGACCTGCCCTTGCAGATTCACCAGCGGCCCACCGGAATTGCCGGGATTGATGGGCGTGTCGGTCTGCAGTCCGTTGTAGACCGTGACCCCGGAACCGGTTTCGTCGCCGGCGGTCACAGTTCGGGAGAGCGCACTGACGATGCCGGAGGTCACCGTGTTCGAGAGGCTGTCGGGGCTTCCGACGGCCACCACCTGTTCGCCGACCTGCAGGGCGTCCGAGTCGCCGAGCGTCGCGGGCGTGAGACCCGACGCGCCGTCGAGTTTGATCACCGCGAGGTCGTACGACGGCGAGGTTCCGGTGACGGAGGCCGGGTACTGCTTGCCGTCGCTGGTCGTCACGACGATCTTGCTGCCGGATCCCGCACCCGCGACGACGTGGTTGTTGGTGAGGACATAGCCGTCCGACGACAGGACGATGCCGCTGCCGACTGCGCTGCCCTGGGCCATCTGCACCTTGATGTCCGCGGTCGACGCCGACGCCACCTTCGCCGCGTAGGTCACCGACCCGGGCTTGACGTCGCCGGCGTCGACCGCGTTCGCGGGCTGGGAACTGAGTGTCGGCACGGTCGGTGCGGCCTGATGGTCGAGCAGCGCCCTGCCGCCGACGCCGATGGCGCCACCGAGGAGCCCGGCGAGCAGGGCGGTCACGACGATCGGCTTCGTCACGGTTCGTGGCCGTGGCCGTGGCGGTCCGGGTGGCGGGACGGGCGCGGATGGCGAAGCGAAGGACGGGTCTTCCCACCCTCCGTACGGGGGTGACGGATGGCTGGGTTGACCCAGCGGTTCGGTGGGGGTGTGGTCGGGCGACTGAGGTGCGTTCACGGCACCACGATGCCGGGCCTTCTTGAGAGCAGGCCGCTGGTTTCCTGCGAACTCCCTGGCAACTCGGACGTGGGATTTCAGGTGTTGCTCGGATTGACTGTCAGGCGTTGGGGGTTGGGAGTCGTCTGCGCGGCCTGGCTTTGGCGAGTTCGGCCAGCCGTTCGAGATCTTCGGCGAGCGCGGCCCGCCGATCGCGATGCCCCTTGACGAGCCACCAGTAGACGCGGTCGAGACCCGGTGCGATACGCAGCAGTTCATACGACTGCACAATTCTCGTCCCACAGCCATCCGGCTCGAGGGTGATCCGCCATTCGGTGCAGTCGAAGGTCGCCATCAGGCCACGGGTTTTCCATGCCAGGACATGAGGCGGTTCGACAACGGTGAACACGCACGACCGACTCCACAGGTAGATGCCTGACTTGCTGGTTCCGCGGAAACGAACGCCTGGCGCCGCTGCCTTCTCAGGGCCGACCCAGTGCGCGCCCCGGCACTCGTGGCTCCATTCGCCCACCCGGGGGACGTCGGAGATGATCTCGAAGACGGCCTCGGGCGGGGCGGCGGCGAATGCTTCGGAGCGACCGTGGTGGGCGAGACGCCGTGTCATGACGCGTTCCTCGTGCCGACGGTCACCGGGCCGATCCTTTACGCCGGGCCGCGCCCCCACATGACCTCGGCCCGACGGCGGTAGCCGCGGGCGAAGCCGTGCACGAGGATGAACCGCGGAATGGCCGGCACGACGCTGTCTATCAAGCTTCGGTCCCCGTCGTCCAGGCCGTCGACGACCCAGTGGCCTTCCCGACCGAGTTCGGCGAAACCCTTTGGCTTGACGAAGTACTCGTGCTCGACATCGCGGAACTCCGCGGTGCTGATAGTGGCTGCAACGACCGGCATGGCGTCGAGCTCTTCCCGTTCGAGGTGGGGAAGCAGTACATCGGACAGTCGATCCAGTGTATGGAGCAATGACTCCCGTGCCTCTGGGGCGCCTAGGTACGCGGAGGCGGCTTCGACCAACGCGTCGACGGCGGGCGCGATTCGGAGGTGGTCGGCTTCCATGTCGTCGAGAAGTGCTGCGGCGTCTGGGTTTCTCGATCGGATCAGTGGCCAGAGTCCCTGGTCCTCGCCGGTGTGGTGCATGTGGAGGAAGTCCATCATCCATATGAGGTGATCGGCGAGTGCGTGGCGCTGAGCGTCGCCGGGAGGGGGTGGTGATGCGAGAACGACGCGAGCCCGTTGCAGGTCGCGTCGGAGAGCGCTGTGCACTATGCCCATGCTTCGGGTGTCGGCGGGTTCGTGTGGGGTGGACATGGTTCTGTCCTCTCTTCGAAGGGCTGATGTCAAGCTGGACCCAGGAGTCGCAAAGTGGTGTCGGCGAGCCAGTCCCGATAGCGCGTTTGGCTCCATCCGGCGTTGTTGACGAGGAGGTCGTAGACCTCGGTGCTGATCACGGCCCACAAACCCTCGGCTTCGTCGTCGGTGAGTGTGCGTCCGGCGACAGCCTCACCGGCTGTCCGTACGTCTGAACGCTGTCGGCGATACGCCTCGGCGAGTTTGGCAGCCAGTTCGGTGTCGGAAGAGGCGCCTTCGCGCAGTGCTCGGTACAGACCCGTCGTGCGGCCGTAGATCTCGGCAGCCAGGGCGGCTCCGGCTGCCGCACGTTCACGACGATCGCCGGCGGACATCGCGGTGAACCCGGAACGGTCGACTAGGGGAACCGGTTGATCGTCTCCGACGACCGCCACGTCGAAGGCAGTGAGAAAAAGTCGTGTCTTCGACCCGAACTTGGCATAGACGGTCTCGAAGGACACGCCTGCCTCGGCCGCGATCTCTCGTACCCCGACCGACCAGCCCCGTTCGCTGAACATTCTGATGGCCGTGTCGAGCACGCGTGCCCGGGTTTCTGCCGCCTGGCCACGTCGCAGTGACGAGTCGTAGTTCCTCCGCGTCTTGGTGGCTGCGGCGGACCGCCGATCAGATGTGCCCATACCTGAGTATGCGACTGGGGCAAATTCAATACAAGAGGTGTCAGATAAAAGTTTCACCGAATGACCTGCGCTGATACAACAGTGCGATGACTTCACCGGTGAGCCTGCGCGCGTGCCACGGTCCGGACGAGTACCCGCACCTCGTCGCGATCTGGCGCAGCGCGGTCGACGCGACTCACGACTTCCTCGCCGAGCCCGATCGGGACGAGATCGAGAGACAGCTGGCGCCGAGCTACTTCCCACAGGTCGAGCTGACGGTCGCCGACGTCGACGGCACCCCGGTGGGCTTCGCCGGGGTGGCCGGGCCTGGTCTGGAGATGCTCTTCGTCCACGCCGACACCCGCGGCAGCGGCGTCGGCACCGCACTGCTGACACACGCTCTCGACGCCGGGGTGACGACGGTCGACGTGAACGAACAGAACGATCAGGCCGTGCAGTTCTATCTCCGACGCGGGTTCGAGGTGACGGGACGCAGCGAACTCGATGAAGCGGGCCGCCCGTATCCGTTGCTGCACATGACTCTGCGCGCCACCGTTTCATAGCTCCAACCCGCGCCAACCGCGGGTTGGAGCTATGAAACGAGGTGGCTGACATTTCCTGCCCGGAACGGTCGGGTGCGAGGCCGTGCGGGGCGACCATGATCATGGACGAAAGGAGAGCCATGATCGGCACGCTCAACGCGCTCATCGACCTCGTCGACCGGAACACCGACGAACCCATCGACCTGGCCGGCTTCGCCCGGTCCCACGGGACGACGGAGTACCACCTGCGTCGGATGTTCGCCTCGCTGGCCGGGATGCCGTTCTCGGAGTACGTGCGGCGTCGTCGGATGACCCTCGCGGCAACGGATCTCGTGAGCAGTGACAACGGCCTGCTGGATCTCGCGGTGCGCTACGGCTACTCGTCGGTCGAGGCGTTCGGCCGGGCCTTCCGGTCGGTTCACGGTGTGTCACCGTCGGACGTGCGGGCACATGGCGGTCCTTTCGCAACACAAGCCGTACTCAGGTTCCGCCTGACCGTCGAAGGGAGTCGTCCCATGGACGTCACGATCACCGACCGACCCGCATTCGTACTCGCCGGGCACGCAGCACAGGTGCCGCTCATCTACGAGGGAGTCAACCCGCACATCCAACAGCACATCGCGTCGATCGCGCCCGACGAACACGCACGACTCAAGTCGCTCAACGACACCCAACCCGCAGGCATCCTGGCCGTCACGGATGGAAGCGAGCCCGACGCGCCGGAAGGGACATCGATCACCTACCTGCACGGTGTTGCGCTGCAGGCGGATTCGACGGTGCCGGAAGATCTGTCGAGCATCCCGGTATCCGCCGGCGCGTGGGCCACGTTCCGGTCGTCCGGTCCGTTCCCGCAGACGCTCCAGGAGACCTGGGCCGCGACGGCCACCGAGTGGTTCCCGTCGAACCCTTGGCGACTGCGGCCCGGACCGACGTTCGTTCGCTACCTCGAACTGACCGGGTCACACGCCGACGCGGAGATCTGGATGCCGGTCGAGCGGGCCTGAGCACGTTCCATAGCTCCAACCCGCGCCCACCGCGGGTTGGAGCCATGGAACGGCGACGGCGCGGTCACCAGTTGTAGTCGAGGAACTTCCCGTCGAAGGTCACGACCACGCGGTCGCCGCCCGGGTCGGCGCGGCGTGCGATGTCGACCTTGAAGTTGATCGCACTCATGATCCCGTCGCCGAACTCCTCGTGGATGAGTTCCTTCAGCGCGGGACCGTAGACGTCGAGGGCCTCGTAGAAGCGGTAGATCGTGGGGTCACTGGTGGCGGCCTCGTCCGGGGTACGGGTCGGTTGCTGCCGCAGGCTCTCGGCGACGCCCTCGCCGAGGCCGAGCATCTCGACCACGACGTTCGCCTTGTCCGCCGGTACGGGGTGTTTGCCGAGCAGCGCGGCGACCGTCCACACCAGCGGTGCGTCGATCTTCTCGGCGATCGCCGCCCAGGTGAGTCCCTGCCGGATTCGGGCCGCGACGATGAGGTCGGCGGCGTCGGACTTCGGCATGATCGGGGTGGTCATCGTGTCTCCTCGTCGATTCGGTGATGCTTCCTCGACGCGGGGGATCGGTGCTCCGCCGAATCCTGTTGGTACGTCGAGGGTTATCTCCACCATGCACACGTGCCGGCGGATTTCCAAGGTGTTGCCGGACTCCGCCGGAGATTTCACACGACGGACACGACGGTACGAGCAGGAGGTAATCGCGGCGAAACATCACTCCGACGAAGCGCTCGAGAGAGGTCGATGTAACACCGGGTCGTCCCGACGACACCTCGACGACATGTGGCCTCGATTCGATGGGGACAAGAGTCACGAATCGAAACGCCCGGGGAGAATCTCTTGTCCTATGTGAATCCGTCCGAATTCGCGGTGAAGATGGTGGACGCCGGTGAGGCGAAGGTGTTCCTGTCCACCCGCGACACGATCATCCGCGCCTACATGGCCGGCGCGATCCTCGCCCTTGCCGCGGCATTCGCCGTGACGGTCACCGTCCGCACCGGGGAACCACTGCTCGGGGCGTTGCTGTTCCCGGTCGGCTTCTGCCTGCTGTACCTGATGGGCTTCGACCTGCTCACCGGGGTGTTCACACTCGTCCCGCTCGCCCTGATCGACAAACGGCGCGGGGTGACGGTGAAATCCATGCTGCGCAACTGGAGTTGGGTGTTCGTCGGGAACTTCCTGGGCGCTTTTACTGTCGCGGTGATGATGGCGGTGATCGTGACCTACGGCTTCAGTGTCGACCCGGACGAGATCGGCCGGCAGCTCGGGCACATCGGCGAGAGTCGAACCGTCGGCTACGCCGAGCACGGTGCCGCCGGCATGCTCACGCTGTTCATCCGCGGTGTCCTGTGCAACTGGATGGTGTCCACCGGTGTCGTCGGCGCGATGATGTCGACGTCGTTACCCGGCAAGGTCCTCGCCATGTGGATGCCGGTGATGGTGTTCTTCTACATGGGATTCGAGCACTCGATCGTCAACATGTTCCTGTTTCCCTCGGGACTGATGCTCGGGGGCGACTTCTCGATCGGCGACTACCTCGTCTGGAACGAGATCCCCACGGTCATCGGCAATCTCGTCGGCGGACTCACCTTCGTCGGGTTGACGATCTACATCACCCACGCGCGCACCGCCGCCGACCGTCGGCCCGTCTCCCATGACGAGACCACCGAGGTCGACGTCGCGGCGCCCGTCGAGATCGAGACCGTCAAGACGGTCTGACCGGTGTATCCGCTCCCGGGGTCGTGGTCGGCGACCCCGGGAAGCGTTCGCCCTGGAGCGCCTTGGCGTACCAGGCGCCGAGTCCCAGCAGGATCAGACCGGTCACGATGAACACGAGGACCCGGAAGATCCCGTCGAGGGTGGCCAGGTCGAACAGGAACAGCTTGGCCATCGCCGCGGCGACGAGCACCAGTCCGCCGGTGACCGCGGCGGTGCGCTCGTTACCCGCGCGTCGCCGGGCGAAGGCCAGCGCCGCACCGGCGAGGACGACCCAGCAGGTGGTCGCGATGACGTGCCCGCCGAGGAAGCCGTCGGCGCCGGCGATCAGCACTCCGGACGTGACGCTGATGGCGGTCACGGCGTAGACCACGACGACGGCGACCGCGGTGTAGGCGACGCGGCCCAGGTCTCCGGCCGTCAGTCGGGTCCACCCGGCGGCGATCACGACCGCCCCCGCGGCGGCGAGCAGGCTGCCGATCACGATCGACAACGAAGCGTTGTCCTCCATCAGACGGGCCTGGGCCAGCACGTACGGCGGCATGTCGTCGAGCAGAGCTGCGAAACCGATCGCCCAGAGGACAGTGCTACCACCCAGCAGCACCAAGGACGTCGCCGACCACGTGCGCGCGACCAGGGCCGTCACCGCCGCGAGGCCCAACACCGCCGACACGGCCACCATGCCGTCGAAGCACACGAGGATCGCGACGAAGAGCACGACGAGTGAGGTCGCGGTCCAGATCTGGGCGACGACGTCGGGGAGTTCGAAGCGCTCGGTCCGTACCACCGAGCAGATGACGGTGATACCGATGACGAGCACGGCGACCGCAGCCTGCAGCGCGACCGCGCCCGCGATGCCCATCACCGCGCCGGCGAACAGAACCGGGATCGTCGTCGCCGATGCCAGGCCCGCGATGACCTCGCGGAATCGGGTGGTGGGCATCGCCACCAGGGCGCCCGCGAATCCGAGGACGATCACGACGAGTGCGGCGCCGGCGAACTCGAATCCGGTGTTCGCGGTGCTCGTTCCGCCCAGGGCGGCCAAGCCGACGACGGTCAGCGGAATCGTGGGCGCGGCCAATCGCACGGCGTGCAACCAGATCCAGTCGCGGCCCCACTGGACCCACGCCGACGCGGCGGCGAGCACCACCATGAACGCGATCAGGGTCATGTCGAGACCGCCGGTCAACACCGGGCCGAGAACGATGAGCGGGACCACCACGAGCAGGCCGAGATGTTCACTGCACCAACGGTATGCGAGGACCAGTCCGCCGGCTGCGACCACGCCGGCGACTGCCAGACCTGCCACGATGGGGAGCCACTCGTAGATCTTGGTGGCGGCGAGGACATCGAGATACCCGGCCGCGATCCCCGTTGCGGCCGTGGCGATCGCGCCGATCCGGCCATCCGGCTTGCGGCGCAACCAGATCGCGGTGCCGACAAGTGCTGCCGCAAGCACCGCGCCGCCCCCAACGCGGAACTCCGGGCGCAGGATGCCGGCCTGCGCGGCCAAGACGAGCAGCAGGGCGATGCCGATCAAGGTGACGCCGACACCGGCGGTGGCGAGGATCTTGCCGATCAGGCCGCGCTCGGCGGCCGCGGCGACACGTTCGGACAGCGGGCGCGCGGGTGGACGCGGCGGCAGGGGAGCGGCCGGCGGTCGCGGCATCGGCCCATAGGCGGGATGCGGTCCCGGACGTGACGGAGCCTGCTGGACGGGCGGCCCGTAGGTGTACGCATCCCGACCTGCCGGACGACCGGGTGACGCCCACGGAGACGCTTGCCGGTTCCCCATCGGCGATTCGGGCGGAGAAGGCGCGGGCGCCGGGGCGACGGTCGGCGCGGTGAGCGGTCCGGCCGGAGCCTCCAGCCGCGCCGGTTCCGGCTGTACCGGAGGGTCGGGCTGTGCGGCCTCGTCGGCGGGACTCTCGGCGTCGCCGACGATCCGCCGCAGTTCGGCGAACTCGGCCGAGACCGTGGACATCTGGCGGGCGATGGCATCGAACTCGGTGGAGATCCGCGCGAGTGTCGCGGCTCCCGGATCGCCCCCGAATGTGCTGCTGGAAGTGGTCATGGAATGACCCTGTCTCCTCATGGCTAGCGGAACATGAGTAGTGCTACTCACAGGGGTTGGGGGTTTCGTGCGCAGGTCCGCGCGGGTAAGCCTCCGGCATGAACGACGTACAGAATCCCAGCGACCGCGGGCGACAGGACGTCGAGAAGCGGTGGCAGGACACCGGCAGCTACCGGTCCGCAGCGCTCTACGTGGCCGCCGTCGTCGGAGTCGGAGCCATCGCATGCGCGATCTTCCTCGCCGTCGACCGCACCAACATTGTCCTCGCATCCCTGGTCCCCGGCGCATTCGTCGTCGGCGGTGTCGGCGCGCTGGTCATCGCCTACCGCACCTACCGCCGCGGCGGAACCTGGCCGATGTGGCAGGGCGCCGCGTGGTTCCTCTTCGCGCTGATGCTGGTCTCCCTCGCGTTCCCGGCCATGGCCGGCTGACGCCGACCAGAAGCCGCCGAGAAGGGGTCTGACCGCGACGACCCCGGCCTCCCGACTGCGGCATGATGTCTGCCATGTCGACCCCGTCGCGCACCGGCACGCTCGCCGTCGGCACCATGGCCCTGCTCACGGCTCTCTACTTCGCGCAGGGTCTGCCGTACGGGTTCTTCAGCCAGGCGGTGCCCGTCATCCTGCGTGAGGAGGGGTACTCGCTCACGCAGATCAGCGTCTACGGACTGCTCTTCGCGCCGTGGGGTCTCAAGTTCCTGTGGGCGCCGTATGTCGACCGATACGGAACCCGACGCCGCTGGCTCCTCGCGATGCAACTGACATCCGCGACGATCGCCCTCGCCCTGGCCTGCCTCGACCTCTCCGGGACGCTGGTCTGGCTCCTCGTCGGCATCGCCGTGATCAACCTGGCGTCGGCGACCCAGGACATCGCCACCGACGGACTGGCGGTACAGACCCTCGGCCCTCGACAACGAGGTCTGGGCAACGGGATTCAGGTGGGTGCCTACCGGGTCGGCATGATCGTCGGCGGCGGTGGACTGCTGTGGTTGTTCTCGCTCGCCGGATGGCGCAGCCTCTTCGTCGCGATGTCGATCCTGCTCGTCGCCCTGACGATCCCGGTGTGGTTCCTCGCCCGCACACCCGCGGACACGACGTCCTCGTCGACGGAACAGGCGCATGTCCCGCGGCCGTCACCGTCACTGCTCCTCACCGGCTGGCTCGCCCGGCTCCGACGACCCGGCGTGGTGGTGTTCATCCTTGTCGTCGGGGCCTACAAGTTCGGCAACTCGATGGGTTCGGCACTCGTCGGGCCCTTCATGTCCGACATCGGCCTGAGCCTGGGACAGATCGCCCTCGTCGAAGGTGCGTTGTCGTCGGCGGGTGCGCTCGCCGGTGCGGCCCTCGGCGGGTGGCTGGCGTTCCGGTACGGACGACGCCAGGCCCTGCTGTTCGGCGGTGTCACCCAAACTCTCAGTCTCGCCTTGTATCTGGTGGCCGCGTCGGGTGTCGGCGGGTTCTGGCTCGTGGTGAGTGCGAGCCTGGCCGAACACATCCTCGGTGGGGCGGCGACCGTCGCGGTGTTCACGCTGATGATGGACGCGTGCGAGAAGGGGTACGAGGGCAGCGACTACACGCTGTTCGCCTGCGCGGTGGTCGGCGTCCAGGGCGCGGCCGGTTTTGCGGCGGGCGTCGTCGGTGACCTGTTCGGCTTCCCGACGCTGTTCGCGACGGCACTGGTGCTCTCGGGTGTCGGTGTCGTCGTCATGATCCGCGCGCTCGATCGCGGGATGGGGCCGACGACGATCCGAGCGCTCGCGCGGAGAGCGCCGCGCTCGGTGGACTGAAACGTGGCGGGGGAACGTCGCCAGGGCTTCGTGGCTCGTCGCTTGCGCTCCTCGCACCTCAGCCGGCAGTGAGGAGCTCTCGCACCTCAGCCGGCAGTGAGCGATCAGCGACGGCCGGGGATGAGGGTGGCCAGGGCCTCGTCGACCACCCGTTCGAGATCGTCCCCGAGGTTCCCGGCGAGGAACTGCTGGGCGAGCTCGGCCATGGCCCCGGTGAAGACGGCCGCCCGCACCCGGCCGGTGAGCGGATCGGTCTCCCGGGCGTCGGCCTCGGCGAAGGAGAGTTCGAAGAGCATGTTCTGCGTGGCGGCACGACGCTGCGCGAGCACCGGATTGGTCCGTCCCTCGGTGAACAGGATGCGGCCGCGACGGGGATCCTCCGACGCGTGGCCGAGGACTGCGAGCATGCCGGCGCGGGTGCGCGCTCGGACGGAGTGACCTGCGGTGGTCATGGCGGCCTCGACCACCGCACCCAGCTCGGCGGCGGTGGCGTCGTAGACGGCGCCGAGTAGTTCGTCGGTGTCGGCGAAGCTCTCGTAGAAGTAGCGGGTGTTGAAGCCGCAGTGGCGGCACACCGACCGCACCGACAGTTCGGTCTCGGGTCCGCTGCCCCCGAAGATGTCGAAAGCCGCGGCGATCAGGATCGCGCGGCGCTCGGCGCGGCGGTCCTCCAGGGGGACGCCGGCCCATCGGGTCGGACTCGACATCGTTTCACCATAGACGGGCTGACCCGGCACGGAGCAAGGTCTGGTCACGCGCGTACCCAAAGCGTTAAAGTGGGTACAACCGTGACCACATGGCGGCCGTGCTCATGTGGCGTCGTCGTATCGACGGTCCGGGCCGGGGACCACCCCGCTCGGGTCGTCGGTATCGAGAAAGGACGATCGATGAACGTTCCCCTCGCGCCCCTACGGCTGCCCTCCACGGAATGGGTCCCGTTGGACCTGCCGCACGAGATGCTCGGATCGTGGCTCAACGGCAAGTTCGACGAGAACGTCCGTGCCAAGTTCTTCCGGGGGATGGAGTTCGAGAACCCGTCCGGCGACCCCGGGTGGTTCGGACCCGACAGTGCCACCTGGTATGTCCACTCGCACACGCCGGCGCTGATCTTCGGGCTGCAGAGCGCGTCGTACATCGAACGTCTTGATCCCAGCATCTTCTGGATGGGCATGCATCACTCCCGTCTGGTCCGGCGACGTGAGGATGGCACCGCGACCACCACCATCGACCCCGACGGTGCGATGACCCGCCTCGGGCATTCGCTCGCGTTCTTCATGGGGACCGCCTACGGATCGACGGAAACCGCCGAGCGACTCGCTCGTACCGTGCGGGCGATGCACCACACGATCAAGGGTGTCCGGCCCGACGGCGCGGCCTACGACGCCGACGATCCCGAGTGGTTGCGCTGGAATTACGCGACGGTCGTGTGGGGTATCGCGACGGCGCACGAGATCTACCACCCGCGACCTCTGCGCGGAGCCGAACTCGACAGGTACTACGGGGAATTCGTGCGCGTGGGTCATGCGCTGGGCGGAACCGACCTGCCCACCAGCAAGGCCGAGACCCTGGAATGTCTCGAGTCATACCTGCCCCGGCTGGCGCTGACGCACGGCAACGCGATGGCCACGGGCGCCAACCTCCGGAATCGTGCTCAGGCGGCGGTGGATTGGGCGATCCGGGACATCCAGCCGCGCTGGGCCCAGCAACTCATCTCCTACCGGCCGCCGAATCCCGTCGAACGGCGGGCCCGCCGATCCGCCGTGTGGACCATCATCAACTCGGCCCATCTGTCGATGGGGGAGGCGCCCGAGTTCGCCGCCGCCAAGCGACGCGTCGCCGGCGGCACCGACGTGCCGCACACCCTGCCGCGCTACGAACTCGGCTCCGATCCCGAGCTCAGTCGCGCGGAGGTGGAGGCAGCTTTCTCGCACTAGACGACCGATCCAGACTACCGACCCGGGGCGGCGCATCCGACAGCGATGCGCCGCCTTCGTCGTCGAAAAATCCGATCCGGCAACAACATTCGGCAGTGTGAATCGGGCGTGAGCCGCATTGAAGCGGAAACAGGGAATTCATCTCACGTCACGCTGGTGTAACAAAGCCTAAATACGTTTACCCGACATACGCGAGTTCGCCGATCGAGAGCGACGCGTATCTCTTCGGGGGGGTCACGCGGTGCGAAGCAGCGCCGGGTGTCTGTCATGGCCCCGCTCGAGCCGACCTGAGACGTATTGAGAAAGGCCTTCGGATGCCGTTTGATTCATTGCCGTCCGCCGTCACCCCCACACGCCGTAGGCGGTACGGCATCCTCATCCCGGCGGCGCTGTCCGCCCTCGCACTCGCGCTGAGCGCCTGTGGCAGCTCGGCGAGCGAGGACTCGGCATCGAGCGCCGAGTCCTGCGTCGACACCTCGGGCGACACCATCAAGGTCGGCTCACTGAACTCGCTCTCGGGCACGATGGCGATCTCCGAGGTCACCGTGCGTGACTCGATCAAGCTGGCCGTCGACCAGATCAACGACAACGGCGGTGTGCTGGGCAAGCAGATCCAGCTCATCGGCGAGGACGGCGCCTCCGAGCCCACCATCTTCGCCGAGAAGGCGGAGAAGCTGATCTCGGCGGACTGCGTCGCGGCGGTGTTCGGCGGCTGGACGTCGTCGAGCCGCAAGGCGATGCTGCCGGTCTTCGAGGACAACAACTCCCTGTTGTACTACCCGGTGCAGTACGAGGGCCTCGAGTCGTCGAAGAACATCTTCTACACCGGTGCCACCACCAACCAGCAGATCGTGCCGGCCCTGGAGTACCTGAAGGAGAAGGGCGTCAAGTCCCTCTACCTCGTCGGCAGCGACTACGTCTTCCCGCAGACGGCCAACCGCGTCATCAAGGCCTACGCCGAGGCCAACGGCATCGAGATTAAGGGCGAGGACTACACCCCGCTCGGTTCGACGGACTTCTCGACCATCGTCAACAAGGTCCGCACCGCCGACGCCGACGCCGTGTTCAACACCCTCAACGGCGACTCCAACGTGGCCTTCTTCCGTGAGTACAAGAACGTCGGTCTGACCCCGCAGGCGATGCCGGTGGTGTCGGTCTCGATCGCGGAGGAAGAGGTCGGCGGCATCGGTGTGGAGAACATCGAGGGGCAGCTCGTCGCGTGGGACTACTACCAGACCATCGACAACCCGGCGAACGAGTCCTTCGTCCGCGACTACAAGGCCGCCTACGGCGCCAACAAGCCGACCTCCGATCCCATGGAGGCCGCCTACGTCTCGGTGTACCTGTGGAAGAACACGGTCGAGAAGGCGAACTCGTTCGCCGTCGCCGATGTCCAGAAAGCCGCCGGCGGAGTCGCTTTCGAGGCTCCCGAGGGTTTGGTGACAATCGACGGCGAGAACAACCACATCACCAAGACCGCTCGCATCGGTGAGATCCGCGGCGACGGGCTGATCTACACGGTGTGGGATTCGGGCCAGCCGATCGAGCCGGACCCGTACCTCAAGTCCTACCCGTGGGCGGAGGGCCTCAGCAGCTGACCTGTGAGTGACCCGTCTCGTGCCCCGCGCGAGACGGGTCACCCCCTTGTCGCCCGCATCGACACCCACGACGAACGGATGGGAACGTGGAAACCGTTATCGGACAGCTCTTCACCGGGCTGAGTCTCGGCTCGATCCTGCTCCTGGCAGCACTCGGTCTGTCCCTGACCTTCGGTCAGATGGGCGTGATCAACATGGCCCACGGGTCGTTCATCATGGCCGGCTCCTACACCGCGTACTCGGTGCAGGAATACCTGATCTCGAACGCCGGTGTGTCCCTCATCGTCTCGCTCTTCATCGGATTCCTCGTCGGTGGCCTCATGGGTGTGCTGCTCGAGGTCACCCTCATCAAGCGCATGTACGACCGTCCGCTCGACACCCTGCTGGTGACGTTCGGCGTCGGACTGATCCTGCAACAGCTCGCGCGCGACATCTTCGGTGCGCCGGCAGTCCGCGTCACCGCGCCGCCGTGGCTGTCCGGAGGCGTCGACATCCTCGGTGCGGTGGTTCCCAAGACCCGCCTGTTCATCATGCTGCTGGCCGTCATCGCGGTGGTGGCGATCGCCGTGACGATGAAGTACACCCCGATGGGGCGTCGGATCCGCGCGGTCGTCCAGCACCGCGACCTGGCCGAGACCAGCGGGATCTCCAGCCGGACAACCGACATCACCACCTTCTTCATCGGCTCCGGACTCGCCGGTGTCGCCGGTGTGGCGCTGACCCTCATCGGTTCCACCAGCTCGAACACCGGTATGACCTATCTGATCGACGCCTTCCTGGTCGTCGTCATCGGCGGCCTGGGACAGATCAAGGGCGCGGTTATCGCGGCCATCGCCCTCGGCATCCTGAACTCGTTCATCGAATACAACACGACCGCATCGGTGGCCAAGGTCGCCGTGTTCGTGATCATCGTGATCTTCCTGCAGATCCGCCCCCAGGGCCTGTTCACGGTCCAGTCGAGGAGTCTCGTGTGAAGGACTATTTCAGCGGTCACTGGAAGACCTACGCGGGGTTCGCCGTCGCGGCGGTGCTGCTGTTCGGCGTCGCACCCGCGGTGCTCTCCGACTTCCGGCTCAACCTGCTCGGCAAGTTCCTGTGCTTCGGCATCGTCGCGGTCGGTATCGGCCTGGCCTGGGGCCGCGGCGGCATGCTGACCCTCGGTCAGGGTGTGTACTTCGGCCTCGGCGCCTACATCATGGCGATGCACCTGAAGATCGCCGACGCCGAGATCCGCGGCGACGACGTGCCGGACTTCATGCAGATCGCCGGTATCCGCGAACTCCCCGGGTACTGGAAACCGTTCGCCTCGCCGCTGGTGACGATCCTCGGAATCCTGTTCGTGCCCACCCTGATCGCGGTCCTGCTGGGCCTGGGTGTGTTCAAGCGGAAGGTCAAGGGCGCCTACTTCGCGATCCTGTCGCAGGCGCTCGCCGCCGCCTTCGCGATCCTGCTCATCGGCCA
Source organism: Gordonia sp. GN26 (assembly GCF_054823965.1). Taxonomy (NCBI): domain Bacteria; kingdom Bacillati; phylum Actinomycetota; class Actinomycetes; order Mycobacteriales; family Gordoniaceae; genus Gordonia; species Gordonia sp. GN26. The sequence goes on from NZ_JSYC01000029.1 coordinate 31,716, forward strand.
GCAGAGCACCGGCGGCAGCAACGGCCTCAACCGTTTCCGCAGCTTCTTCGGTCTCGCCCTGAACGACCCGGTGAACCGCCACCTGCTTTTCTACATCGCCTCCGCCACCCTGCTCGTCGTCGTCGCGATCACCCGGCAGCTGATGTACAGCCGCTACGGTGAGCTGCTCGTCGCCGTGCGCGATCAGGAGGAGCGTGTTCGCTTCCTGGGCTACGACCCCGCCAACGTCAAGGTCGTCGCCTACGCGATCGCCGCCCTGTTCGCGAGCATCGCCGGCGCCCTGTTCGTGCCCATCGTCGGCATCATCTCGCCCGCCGACGTCGGCATCGTACCGTCCATCGCGTTCCTGATCGGTGTCGCGATCGGCGGTCGCACAACACTTCTCGGACCGGTACTCGGCGCCATCGCGGTCGCCTGGGCGCAGACCAGTCTGTCGGAGAACTTCCCCTCCGGATGGACCTATGCGCAGGGCATCCTGTTCATCGTCGTCGTCGGCTTCTTCCCGGCCGGCCTGGCCGGGATCGGCGCCGCGCTCAAGTGGCGCCGGAAGAGATCGGTCGATCCGTCGCCCACCGGTGACATCGACGAACACGCCGACAGCAAGGTAGGAGCCTCGTCATGAGCGGATCCGAGACGGTGGGCACGGTCGAACCGGTCGCCGGTGGCAACGCGGGGATGGACAGCGACTACCTCCAGGTGCGCGGTCTGTCCGTCGAGTTCGACGGTTTCAAGGCCGTCACCGACGTGGATCTCACGTTGCTGCAGGGTGATCTGCGGTTCCTCATCGGACCCAACGGCGCCGGTAAGACGACCATCATCGACGCGATCACCGGTCTGGTGAAGGCCACCGGGTCGATCCAGAAGTCGGGTGTGGAACTCGTCGGCAAGAAGGTGCACCAGATCGCGCGCCTCGGCGTCGGCCGAACCTTTCAGACCGCCAGCGTCTTCGAGGAACTGAGCGTGCTGCAGAACCTCGACATCGCCGCCGGCGCGGGCCGGTCGGTGTGGACCATGCTCCGACGTCGGCCCACCGAGATCCCCGAGGGGATCGCCGAGGCCCTCGAGACCATCGGCCTGCAGGATCTGCGCGACACCCCGGCCGGCGTCCTCGCGCACGGTCAGAAGCAGTGGCTGGAGATCGGCATGCTGCTGGTGCAGAACGCCTCGGTGTTGCTGCTCGACGAACCGGTTGCCGGTATGAGCCACGAGGAACGTGAGGAGACCGGAAACCTGTTGCGCCGGATCGGCGGTGAGCGGACCGTGGTCGTCGTCGAACACGACATGGACTTCATGCGGGCGTTCGCGACGTCGGTGACGGTCCTCGCCCGCGGTCAGGTGTTGGCCGAGGGCAGCGTCGCCGAGGTGCAGGCGAATCCGAAGGTCCAGGAGGTGTACCTCGGAACCGCCGCCGGCGGTGAGGAACTCGAGGAGATCGCCGCCGACTCCGACGACGCTCCTGTTGTCACGACCGAGAAGAAGGGCTGAGCCCGATGCTGAAACTCTCCGGGGTGCACGCCGGATACGGCCGCACCGAGGTCATCCACGGCGTCGACATCGAGGTCCCGTCCGACGGTGTGGTCGCGGTGATGGGGCACAACGGCGCAGGCAAGACAACGCTGCTCCGGGCCGCCGTCGGTCTGGTGAAGACCACCAAGGGGTCCATCACCTTCGACGGTGTCGACATCACCAAGGCCCGCCCGAGCGCGCGGGTCAAGCACGGCATCGCCTATGTCCCGCAGGGCCAGCAGAGCTTCGGCCACCTCACCACCGCGGAGAACCTCCAGGTGGTGGCCGACGGACGCAAGCGCGGCAAGGAACTGATCGCCGAGATGCTGGACATGTTCCCGGCCCTGAAGGAACTGCTCGGCCGGCGTGCGGGCCTGCTGTCGGGCGGTCAGCGCCAGCAGCTCGCGATCGCCCGAGCCCTCCTCACCGAACCGCGGATGCTGATCCTCGACGAACCGACCGAGGGCATCCAGCCGTCGGTGGTCGCCGAGATCGAACAGACCATCACCACCCTCACCCAGCGGGGCGGACTCGGCGTGCTGCTCGTCGAACAGCACATCGGCTTCGCTCTCCAAGCGGCACAACAGTATTACGTGCTGGAGAGCGGCCGGGTCACGTCGTCGGGCGAGGGCGGTACGGCCGCTGAGGCGACCGTTCGTGAGGCGATGACCATCTGATCGCGGGCCCCGCCGAAGGTCGCGGTCAGGTGCCCTTCACGTTGAGCAGCTGGGTCAGGACCGCCTCGACCTCGACCAGATCGCGGGCGTCGTCCATGATCTGGTCGATCGGCTTGTAGGCGGCGGGGATCTCGTCGATCCATTCTCTGCCGTGACGGTATTCGATGCCTTTCATCGCCTCGGCGAGGTCATCGAGCGTGAACAGCTTCTTCGCCTTGGTCCGCGAGAACCGCCGGCCTGCACCGTGCGGGGCGGAGAACAACCCCGGCTCGTTCCCACGTCCGCGCACCACATACGACCTCGTGCCCATCGACCCCGGGATCAGGCCGTACGTCCCGGCACTGGCGTCGATCGCACCCTTACGGGTGAGCCACACCGCCTTGTCGGCGATCTCCACGTTCTCGGTGTAGTTGTGGTGGCAGTTGATCCGGCGTACCTCGATCGACTCCGGGGGCCGGAAACCGTTGTCGCCGAGCCATACGTCGAACACGCTGATGAATCGGTCCATCATCTCGGCCCGGTTCTCGAAGGCGAACCGCTGCGCCCACCGCAACTCGCGGATGTAGTCGTCGAACTCCGCGGTGCCGGAGTCGAGGTAGGCGAGGTCGGGATGGGGGAGGCCGATGTGCTCACGACGGCACCGGTCCTGAGCGACCCGAATGTGCTTCTGCGCGATCTTGTTTCCGACGCCGCGGCTACCGGAGTGCAGGAACAGCCAGATGGTACCGGTGTCTCCGCTCCCGACCTGTTCGCACAACTCGATGAAATGGTTGCCGCCGCCCAACGAACCCAGCTGCTCACGCCACTTCGGTGAGTGGGACAGGTCGACGTCGTTGTCCGAGGCGGACTCCTCCAGCTCGGCGATCCTGGCCTGGGTGTGCGGGAACCGGACGGTCTCGTTGTAGTTGCCCGGGGACAGCGGGATCGTCGACTCCACGCGTCGCCGCAGGTCGGCTAGGTCGAAACCGTCCAGGTCGTCCCTGCCGATCGAGGTAGCGACGCCGATCATCCCGCAGCCGATGTCGACGCCGACCGCGGCCGGGATCACGGCGTCGACGGTCGGGATGACCGTCCCGACCGCAGACCCCTTGCCCGCGTGGGCGTCGGGCATCAGCGCCACGTGCGGATGGATGAACGGCAGCGTCGAGATCTCGGCCGCCTGTCTCCGGGTCGTGTCGTCGAGGATCGAGGCGAAGTTGAGTACCTTCGGTGCGATCATCTCAGGCATGTCTGCTCCCTCAGCGAAGGTGGACCGCGATCTCCGGTCCCAGGGCGTGCGGTGCGTGGAGGGGGAGGCGGTCGCCGCTCCAGAACCGGCCCGGGTCGAACCAGTTGGAGTCCTTGGTGGTGTCGAGAATTCCCATGTCGCGGTAGGTGATCGCGACGACCTCGGCGCAGTAGGCCGCTTCGAGGCTCACCGGTTCCGGCGACGAGACCTTGTGCTGCCGTTGCTCACGGCGTTCCCGGACCTTGCGGTCGAGATAAGGGAGACCGCGAACCAGGTCGGCCGAGTTGGGTACGCGACCACGGAACCATCGACCGGCCAGGCGTGCGGTGGTCGGGAACGGGGTGCCGTCGAGGCGCGCGATCACCTTGAGTAGTTCGTCCTCCTGCGTCCGGCTGACCTCCGGACCGAGCTGACGAATCCAGCACGCCTGCTCATACCGGACCATCCACTGCTCGACGGCCTCACGCGCATCGTGGAGCTGTACCCCGCGGTGATTCGACCCGGTCCAGACGTCGGTCAGTTTGTCGCCGAGTTCGGCATGCCACAGCAGAGGCGGGAGATCGTCGATGCACACCGCCATCGCCACATGGTTCACCGGCGCATTCGTGAGTGTGCGGATGGCGCGGTCGGGCCCGGAATGTCCGCGGAACAGCCAGACGTCGCCGGTGCGCGTGGCCTCGAGCGCGGTGGTCAACGAGACACCGCCGGACTCCCCGGCGAGATCGGCGCGCCGCGGTCTTCTCCTGGTGGGCATCCCCGAAGACTAGAGCGTGCGCTCGAAGACGGCCATCGGCCGCGGGGCGACCTATCCTGCCCCCATGAGGAATCTGTGGAAGTGGTTGGGACTCGCCGGTGCCGTCGGCGTGACGACCGGCGGTGTGCTGATCGCGCGGGACCAGCGTCAGCGCAAGGCCTATTCGGCCGACGACGTCCGCGAGCGACTACACCAGCGTCTGGCGGAGGCCGATACCGCTGGTGGCGGAGACGAACGATCCTGAGGACACTGGTGGGCAAGGTCGGCCCTGGTGGCCGGCCGGGCAAGCCGAACCACAGATAGGGAACACCATGACCGACAACAGCGGATTCGGCGGCGGACCGTTCAACTTCGGCCCCGAGGACTTCGACCGTTTCGCACGCGAGGCAGGCGAGGGGCTGCGCGACGTGTTCGGCAAGCTCTTCGAGGGCCAGGCGGCGCCGGGTGCGTTCTCCATGTTCTTCGACGAGGCGGCCCGGGGTCGCACGCGGACGCAGCCGCGGCCGGAGACGGCCGGGGAGACCGGATCGGGAGTCTGGGCCGTGTTCGTCGTCGACGAGGACGGTGGGGCCCGCGTCGAGCAGGTCTACGCCACCGAACTCGACGCGCTCCGCGCGAACAAGAACAACACCGACCCGCGTCGAAAAGTGCGGTTCCTGCCGTACGGCATCGCCGTCAGCGCCCTGGACGAAGCGCTCGACGGGGAGCCCGGCGAGGACGAGAAGTCCGACTGAACAGCTTCTTCGTCAGACGGATGAGGCCGGTGAGTCCGAATGGACTCACCGGCCTCATGCCGTGCGAAGCACTCATCGGTGCTCCGGTGATGCAGTCACAGCGCCTCGGGCGCCGATGCTGCTATCAGAGGTTCGCGCCGCAGACCGGCCACGCACCGGGGCCCTGAGTCGCGAGGACGTTCTCCGCAACGCGGATCTGCTCTTCGCGCGAGGCGTTCGCCGGGTTACCGGAGCCGCCGTTGGCCTCCCAGGTGCTCTGCGAGAACTGGAGGCCGCCGTAGTAGCCGTTGCCGGTGTTGATGCTCCAGTCACCACCGCTCTCGCACTGGGCGACAGCGTCCCAGTTGCCCGAGTCGGCCGAGGCGGTGGCCGCCATCATGCCGAACGGGGCAGCGGTGAGGGCACCGACGAATGCGGCACGGGTGACGAGCTTGGTCATGTGGTTCTTGGTCATACGCATGGTCTTCCTCCTGATCACCACCCGGGGTTGGCAAGGTGGTTGATTTCGGACTTGGCCGACCATACGGCTTGATAACGGTCAGGTCACGTCAGGGTCGTGACCTGCAGAATCTCGGTAACGCATGGATAACGCCGTTAGCTTTGGGGCAAAAGCCCAGCGCATCGCGGCATTCCGCGAGTAGTTGCAAAAGCGCGTGTTCGGACGTGTTCGATGACGAAGGTCACACCTTCGGAGTGGTGTGGAACACTTGCTCGAGGGGGCTCGGGAGGCTAGTGGCGCCGTCGGACGGCGATGCGTCCGCCGCGTGCGGGTGCGTACGCGACGCCCCGGGAGAACCAGCGCTCCGCGCGTGCGTCGGTGGGGATCAGCTCGAAGTCGCTCAGGATCGTCCGCAGCGCCACGTCCATCTCCATCGTCGCGAAGGCGGCGCCGATGCAGCGTCGTGTGCCGCCGCCGAACGGTAGCCACGCCGGCGACGGCGCGGTGCCCAGGAAGCGGGTCGGATCGAACCGCTCGGGGTCGGTGAACTCGCGGCTGTCGTCGTGGAGCAGCGCGATGGAGACCATCACGTTGTATCCGCGCGGTATGCGCCAGGGGCCGAGTTCGAGCTGGTGGGCGACGACGTGGCGGGCGGCGAAGTCGATGACCGGGCGGCTGCGCTGGGTCTCGAGGATGGTGGCGTGCCGGTACTCGGTCCCGCCTTCGTCGACTTCGGCGACAAGGCGATGCACGACTTCGGGGTGACGACGCAGGCGCTCGAACGCCCAGGCGAGCGTCGTTCCGGTCGTCTCGTGCCCGGCGGCGAGCATGGTCATCAGCTCGTCGCCGATCTCGTCGTCGTTCATCGGGGTGCCGTCGTCGTAGCGGCTGCGCAGCATGAGGGCGAGGATGTCGTCGCGCTCCTCGAGTCGGGGGTCGTTGCGAGATCTGGTGATCAGATCGCCGAGGAGGGCCTTGCCCTCCACGCGCATGCGCTCGTACCGACGGTTGGGGTCGAGCGCGCTCAGTACGCGAGGGAGGTTGGGAACGGTTGCCGCGCGGGAACCGACGGTGACCATCGGCGGGATGATGCGCCGCAGGTTCTCCAGATCCTCGCCGACTGCGCCGAACACCGCGCGCAGGATCACGTTGAGGGTGATCCGCATCATCGGCTCCATCGAGGCGAACTCGGTCTCGACGGGCCACGTCGAGGTCTCGGCCCGGACCTCTTCCTCCACGATCTGCTCGTAGGTCTTCATCCGTTTGCCGTGCAGCGGCGGGGTCAGCAGCTTGCGGCGCGCCCGGTGCTCCCGGCCCTCGAGGGAGAAGATCGAGCCGGCACCGAGGATGCGGCCCAGATTGGGCTGGACGTTGACGACCTTGTCCCCGGCGGTGAACAGCTCGCGTGCGAGCGTGGCGTCGGAGATCACCACCGCCTGCCCGAAGACCGGGAGGTGCACGGTGAAGGCGGACCCGTGCCGGTCGTGGAGATGGCCGAAGAAATGTCGTCGCGAGGCGATCGCGGCAAGTCCCTGCACCGCCGAGGGGAGTCGCGTGGCGGGCGGTAGATGCGAGTCACTGCGCAGGACGGATGTACTCATCGGCTCGAGGCCTCCCCAGGTCTGGTACGTCGGCGTACCAGTGACGGTACGCGGGGGTACCGGGGAGGGCAAGAGGCATATGCTCGCAGCGTGAACTCGGAGCTGTGGCCGGAAGGCGCCTCGTCGACGCGGGAGCGTCTGCTGGCGGCGATGCTCGACTGTGTCGCCGCGTCGGGATACCGCGAGACCACCGTGGCCGACGTCGTCCGCGTCGCGCAGACCTCGCGTCGCTCCTTCTATCAGGAGTTCACCGACAAGCAGGACTGTTTCTTCGCGCTGGTCCGCCGGACCACCCGGTTGACCATCGACGAGATCGCGCGCAGCGTCGATCCGCAGGCCGATCCGGAAGACCAGGTGCGGCAGGCTGTTTCGGCGTACGTGGCGGCCAGTGATCGCTACCCGGGGTTGGTGCTGAGCTGGATCCGGGAACTACCGGCGCTCGGGCGGCCCGCCGACGTCGTGAAGAACGAGGCGCTCGAGGAGTGGGTCGATCTGTTCGTGCGGCTGACCTCCAACCCGGCCCTGATCGCCGCGGGAGTGCCGCCGATCAGTCGGCAGCGGGCGATGTTCCTGTGGGGCGGGGTGCGTGAACTGACCGCCGAGGCCATGGAGACGGGCGCGCCGCTGTCGGAGATCGTCGAACCCGCGACAGCGGCGTGCCTCGCCCTGATCCTGGCCGGCGGCCGTTAGCGCAGATCAGCGCCAGGCGCCCCGCAGATACTGCGGCGGGTAGGGCGCCTCGTCGCGGGAGAGGCCCAGCTCGTGGGCAGCCCGTTGCGGCCACGACGGCTCGCGCAGGGCGACGCGTCCGAAGAGGACGGCGGTGATGTCGTCGTCGCCGGCGATCTTCTCGGCCTGATCGGGCTCGACGATGAGCCCGACCGCCGCGGTCGGGACACCGGAGTCCCGGTGGATGGAGCGGGCCAAGTCCACCTGGTAGCCGGGGCCGACAGGGATGTCGGCGAGCACGTTGCCACCGGACGAGACGTCGATCAGGTCGACGCCGCGGGCGGCGAGGATCTCGGCGAGACGGGCGGATTCGGCGACATCCCAGCCGCCGTCGCGCCACTCCGTACCGGAGAGCCTGATGAACAGCGGCTTCGACTCCGGCCACACCGCGCGCACGGCCTCGACGACCTCGAGCACGATGCGGGTGCGGCCTTCGAAGTCGCCGCCGTAGGCGTCGCTGCGGGTGTTGGAGAACGGCGACAGGAACTGGTGCAGCAGATACCCGTGCGCTGCGTGGATCTCGACCACGTCGAACCCTGCTTCGTCGGCGCGACGCGCCGCCTGGGCGAAGGCGTCGACGACCACGGCGATCTGCTCGGTGGAGAGGGCGACCGGATCTGCGTAACCCTCGAACGGCACGTCGGACGGGCCGACGGTCGTCCAGCCCCCGTCTTCGACGGGGATGCTGCCGGAGCCGTCGGCGAACGGCGAGTACGTCGAGGCCTTACGGCCGGCGTGGGCGATCTGGGTGCCGATGGTCGCGCCCTGGGAGTGCACGAAGTCGACGATCCGCTTCCACGCCTGAGTCTGGTCGTCGTTCCACAGACCGGCGTCTTCCGGGCTGATCCGGCCCTCGGGGACCACGGCCGCGGCCTCGGTGAGGATCAGCCCGAAGCCGCCGGCGGCGCGGGCGCCGAGATGGGCGAGATGCCAATCGGTCGGGATGCCGTCGCCGGCGAAGGAGCTGTACTGGCACATCGGCGCGAGCCAGATCCGGTTGGGGATCTCGACGTCGCGGAGCGTGATCGGTTCGAAGAGCGCTGTACTGGTCACGAATAGGGTCAACCGATACGGCGGCACGCTATTCCCCGGGCGGTAGGTTGAGACCCATGACGCAGACCCCGCGAGATGCGCGCCGCTTGTTCTTTCCGCTGTCGGTGACCGTGTTCGCCGCGGTGTGGATCGGGGTCGCGGTCCTCGGTTCCGACGAGATGGCCGGGCACATCGGCCTGGACGGTGAGGTCACGCGCTGGGACTCCAAGTGGGTGTTCCTGGGTTGGCTGGGAGTCGTCGGGTTGGTGCTCGTGGTCATCTTCGGTGGCGCCGAACGACTTCTGTCCCGCCTCCCCGCAAGTGCGGTGAACTTCCCGAGCCGCCGCCGCAAGGCGTACTGGATGGAACCGTCGAACCGCGACGAGTTCAATCGCCGGATGGGCGATGACCTGTCCTTGATGGGCGGCGCGACGTTGTTGATGATGGCCTGGCTGCTCGCGGCCTCGGCCATCATCGGGAGCAGTGACAGCGCATCGTGGACCCTGGCCATCCCGGTTGCGATCTATCTGGTGGCCGTGGTCGGTTACACCCTGTACATCAGCGTCGGGTCGCGGTACGCGATCCCCGGCGACTGACACCCGAGGAAGGAACCCGACGATGAGCGAGACGACAGACGCGGTGTCGGTGGAGGTCGACGCGCCGCTCGGGGTGATCACCCTGCGCGCCGCGCGGCGTCGAAACCCGTTGTCCACCATCACGATGAAGGCGGTCACGGCTGGACTCCGCGGGTTCGACGAGGACTCCGGTGTGCGCGTGATCGTGATCCGGGCGGAAGGTCCGGCCTTCTCCGCCGGCCACGACCTCGGCGAACTCGTCGACCGCACGCTCGAAGACGAACGCGCCGTCTTCGACACCTGCGCCGAGCTGATGCGAACCGTCCACGAGGTGCGTCAGCCGGTCATCGCAGAGGTCGCCGGCATGGCCTTCGCCGCCGGGTGCCAACTGGTCGCGACGTGCGATCTCGCGGTCGCGGGGCGCAGCGCGAAGTTCTCGACCCCGGGCGTCCGGATCGGCCTGTTCTGCTCGACTCCGATGGTCGCGCTGACACGGGCTGTCGGCCGCAAACGCGCCATGCACATGCTGCTGACCGGGGAGGCGATCGATGCCGAGACGGCCGCCGACTGGGGGTTGCTCAGCGGCGTCGTCGACGATGCCGAACTCGCCACGACGGTCCGGGATCTGGCGCTGCACATCGCCGGGTCGAGTGCCCGGACGGTGTCCATCGGCAAGCAGGCCTTCTACAAGCAGATCGAGCTCGACGAGGCGTCGGCGTACGTGGAGATGTCGGAGACGATGGCGACCAACGCGATGACCTGCGATGCGCAGGAGGGGATGTCGGCATTCCTGGAGAAGCGCGAACCGGTCTGGACCGAATAGCCGCGAAACCCACCACATTTGGCCAGGTCCACCAC